>DASVYQ010000069.1:0-7501 GCA_036392095.1 Patescibacteria group bacterium | reverse complement strand
GAGTGGTACGGTTTTTATTGGAATGATTGTGCAAACAAAAATTCCATGCTGCGAACTGACCTCTTTTAGGCCTGGGCTCCTTTTATTAAAAATTTCCTCACTTAGTCACGAAAGGAGACTGCCCATGAATAGTCCATAAATCAAAAATAGATAGTTTCTATTACTAGTATAAATATATATTTTTCTGACTCTTTGCATAGATATTTTATTATGGTCTTAGCATTGTAGGGAAAATATATACATATAAAATTATTTCATAAGAAATAGTTTAGATTGCTTTTACTTACTAAGTGACTTTACAAAGTTAGACTTTGTATCTCTATATTTTGTATAAAAGGGAAGTAAAAAAGATTATATTCTTTGATTTTGTAAGACCCAAGAAATTGGAATAACATTTTGTTTGAGAAAAATTTCTGAGGGTTCTTAAAAGTGTTTTTTAATTAATCATCCAGTTGCTTCATACATTTCCAATAAGCTATCCTTTTTATGTTGTTCTAGATAAAAGAAAAATCATATGCATTTTTTAAAATAATTGCTACAATTACTCTCATGAGTAAAGATAGAGGTCAAAATTTAGGGCATGGGGAAGAGCGGCAAAATACACATAATCCTACGTCAGATGTTGTTTTAACCTCTTTAATACTTGCTAACCCTACACTTTCTCAATTACTTAATAGTCAAATTGAAATGTTTCGAGCAGAACAAGCTCAGGAAGAACAAGATCCAGGAAGACTACTTATTCGTTTTATCCAAGCTCGGGCGCGAGAATTACATGTTGATGAGTCTATAAACGCAGATTTTAGACAACAAATGACAGATAAGCATGGAGGGTACTCAGAACAATCATATGCAATGGAATTAGAAGCTATGCCAGCCTCAGAGTTACATATAATAGATGCTACATTGGCAACTGGAGAGCATTGGTACTTAGTTGCATTTACTCAGGTAGAAAATGGAGAATATGTACTTGGAGAAACAGGCACAAACGTTATTCGTCCTCTGAATGGAGCGTGGCGAGTAGATGAATATAGCGTTCATTCAGATGTAAGATTTAATGAAGTGCTTTTTTATCTTGATGAATTTCCAAGATGTAGTAACGTAACAAGAACAGTAGTTAATATAAATCATCAAACAGAATTTAATGGTGGTGGGTCACCAATTCTATCAAGAGCACCTATGAGATTTGCAGATTTTAGAAGATCAGAACCAAGCATTGTAAAAAAGGCTGCATAATGCTTCGTTCGGTTGATTCATATAACGTTACTTAGTATACTCCAACCATGCCTCAAGATGATGAAGTAACAGCCCAAAAAATTGATTTTGTTGCATTTCAAAGAAGAAGAGATGCACGGAAATTTCTTAAAGATTTGGCCGGAGCAGAAGCACTTTCTGCACTTACCGTTGATGCCAATGCTTCCAAGAGTGTTATACAGCTTGCATTAGAGGCATTAGATAGGATAAAAACAATATCAAGTTATCAAGTATCAGCAGTAACTTCTGTTGAAATTAAGCGACAAACCGCTCCGGTAAAAACAGAGGTTTTAGTTGAAAGATTTGATGTAACAATGGGACTTAATGAACAATTTGTTTATTTGCTAGCTCATGGTGATACCCCAATTGCTGAGAGAACAGTTGTTTTTCAGGTAGATAGAGCATTTTATGCAACTGCTCAGTCACAAGTTATTTTACCAAACACCTTACCAGATGATGTTGGAAGCATTTTCCCCTCTGCAGCAAAAGTTCATCATACAAGATATATTTTTTCACCTTTAGTTGCGCCAATGCCTCCGCATGATGCTCCAAGAAGAAGTATTAGGTAGGTTTCATTGCCATTACTTTATATTCGTGCTATACTTAGCTTATCTTAATTGAAAGGTATTATGCATTGTGACTACAAATTCTGGTAAAGCAACATCAATGGCCGAATTAATGGCCAAACACAAATCTTCATTTATTAGTCTTAAAAGAGGCGAAAGCGTAACAGGAACAATCTCAAAACTTACTCCAAGTGAATCTTTGTTAGATCTTAACGGTAAAACAGAAGCATTAATTTTAGAAAAAGAGAAAAAATTAGCCAGAGCTATGATGGCTATGTTAAAAGTTGGCCAAAAAGTAGAAGCAACTGTTTTGTCACCAGAATCAGATAGTGGTATGCCAATTGTTTCTCTTAGAAAGTATTTAGACAAAAAAATCTGGGATAGATTGTTTGAGAAACAAACAAAGCAAGAAAAATTAACTGTTCATGTAAAAATGAATACGAAGGGCGGCTATTTGGTAGAAACAGAATATGGTTTGGATGGATTTTTGCCAAATTCCCATGTTTCTTTTGATAAGCATGCAGAAGATTACACAGGAAAAAGTTTGGATGTTATGATTGCAGAATTAAATCCAGAGACAAGAAAATTGATTGTTAGCCAAAAACCAGTTTTGTCTCAGGCAAATTTTGATGAAATTGCAAAAACGCTTAAAACAGGCAGCAAAGTTGAAGCAATGGTTTCTCATATTACCCAATTTGGTATATTTGTTAGTCTTCCTGTAAAAACAGCAAAGGGCGAAGAAACATTTGTAGACGGATTAATTCATATTTCAGAAGTTGCTTGGGAAAAAGTAACAGATTTATCTGGTATGTTTACTGTTGGAGATACTGTTGAAGCAGTTGTTACAGGCATAGATACAAATGCAAAACGAATTGATTTATCTATAAAACGATTAACAGCAGATCCATTCGAGGAATTATTAAAAAAATATTCAGTAGATCAAAAAGTAACAGGAAAAGTAGAAAAAATAACAGAGCAGGGTGTTGTTATTACCCTGGAAGATGCAGAAATTGAAGGATTTATTCGAAAAGAAAAAATCCCTCCAACAACAAAATATGCAGAAGGCGAAAAAGTAACAGCAACAGTTACTGATATTGACGCAAAAAAGCACAGAGTTTATTTAACACCAGTTCTTCTTGCAAAACCATTAATGTACAGATAAACTCTGGTACTTCGAAGCTAAAAGGCGTAGAATAATCCTATGGCGAAAACTCAAGTTTCTTTTGTTTGTCAGGAATGCGGATATGACAGCCCTCAATGGCTAGGTAAATGCCCTGAATGCGGTAACTGGAATAGTTTTAAAGAATTCAGAGAAAACAAAGCAATTGCAAAGCTCTCTAAGCAATCAACTTCATCTTTTTTAACTCCAACAGATACAAAGCCTAAAACGTTACAAGAAATTACTTTTCAGGAAACCAACAGAATTTTGTCGGGATTTGATGAGTTAGATACTGTTTTAGGTGGAGGAATAGTGCCTGGTTCAGTTACTTTGTTGGCTGGTGATCCAGGCATTGGAAAATCCACACTATTGTTGCAACTTTGCTTACTTATTGCCGCTTCTGGGAAAAAGGTTTTATATGTTTCTGGAGAAGAATCAGTTGAGCAAATTAAGCTTCGGGCCTCGAGAATTAAAAATGCCTTAGAAAACAAAAACCTATTTCTAATCTCTCTCTCAGATACCGATGCTATCGTTAGTATTATAGAGCAAGAAAAACCGAGTTTAGTTATTATTGATTCTATTCAGACTATGGAATCTAAAGCATTAGACGGCATGAGTGGATCTGTTGGGCAAGTACGATTTGCCGCAACAACATTTATAAAAGCAGCAAAAACATTAGGGATTCCAGTTATTCTCGTGGGACATGTAACAAAAGAGGGAATGGTGGCAGGACCAATGGTGTTGTCTCATATGGTAGACACAGTATTATTTTTAGAAGGAGAAAAGTTTACGAAAACAAGAATTTTGCGTTCATTAAAAAACCGCTTTGGACCAGTAGATGAGGTAGGCGTATTTTTAATGGATGCAACTGGGATGCAAGAAGTAAAAAATCCAGAACAACTTTTCTTAACGCAGCGGGAATCTCAAGTTCCAGGTTCTGTTTTAGTTGTAATTATGGAAGGAACACGGCCATTTTTAATAGAAATTCAGGCATTAGTTGTATATTCCAAATTAGCCATGCCAAGACGTGTTGCCAACGGAGTAGATCATAAAAGAGTAGAGCTTCTTCTCGCAGTCTTACAAAAACAGTGTAGACTACAATTAGATAGCTATGATGTTTTTGTAAATGTTGCCGGAGGATTAAAAGTTTCTGATCCTGCTGTTGATCTTGGTATTTGTTTAGCTGTTTACTCAAGCCTTAAGAATAAACCTTTGCAAGATGTTGTTGGTATTGCCGAAGTTGGCCTTTTAGGAGAATTACGAGAAGTCGGTGGGTTGGATAAAAGAATGCGAGAAGCTAAAAAATTAGGACTAAAAACAGTACTCACATCAAAAAGCCATAAAACCCTTAACCAGGCATTATTACAGCTTGGATTTTCAAACAGTAATCTGGAAAAAACATGGCAGCAACAGGATGAACGACATTTTAAAGTAGAAAAAGAAGAGTAGTATGAAAAATGCAAAAAAAACACAAGAAGTTGTTCCAATGCCAGAAGTTGTAGGTAGTAAAGAAGGACAGGAAACACATACTCAAGAACGATCAAATTTTTTTCACCCTCGGTTTATGGGTGCATTTGCCGATGAGGTAGCAAAACTTGTTATTCAACGGCTTCCAAAACTTCCGCAAAGAACACAAAAGAAAAAGACTTCAACTAAAAACAAACAAATCATTGGCGGATTTTTCTTAGATACTTCAGCCATAATAGACAATAGAATTTTTGACATTATAAAACTTGGGCTTTTAAATGGAGTTATTGTTGTACCAGATAGTGTATTGTTAGAGTTAAAACATATTGCAGATTCAAAAGATCCACTTAAGAAAGATAGGGGAAGAAAAGGGCTTGAAGCATTGGATAAAGTTAAGAAAATAAAAGGAGTAAAGGTAGTTGTCTTGCCGGCAGTAAATGGAAAAGATGCGCAAAAAGAAGTTGATGAACAACTGATCAGCATTACAAAGTCAAACAAAGGGAAGCTTATTACCTGTGACTATAATCTAGAAAAAAAAGCAAGTGTGCATGGAGTAACAGCAATTAACATGCATGCCTTAGCCCAAATGCTTAAAATTGCCGCAGTTCCAGGAGAAAAGATTTTTGTAAAGATTGTGCATATTGGAAAAGATACAACGCAAGGTGTTGGTTATTTAGACGATGGCACAATGATAGTGGTTGAAAACGGCAGTCATCTCCTTGGCCAAGATGTTACTGTTACGGTTGCCAGAGTTATTCAAACCTCAACAGGCAAGATCCTTTTCGCACGTCAGTAAGATATATTAATTTATATTTTTACCTATTACTATATATTTTTACCTACTTAGTAGTTTGTCTTTTTTTATTATAAAAAAAAGAATAATTTTTTGTAAAATTTATAATGGAAGATAGAAAAGCTGGATACCAAACAAAAGATGAATATATGAGAAGGTACAAATTTGGGGTATGTTTTTTCTGTTTGCAAGCGTTGTAATAAGGGCTTCTCCGAATGTCATTTCTGTAGCTGTATTAGAAAGCAATGTTTTATATGTTGCGCGAATATCTGTGTCATCAGGAGTTAAAATGTTAATAGCACTTAAAGAGAGGCCTTTTATAAATTCTTTAGATAAAGAAGGACTAAGAGAAGAGTATATGTATTGATTGGCAGTGTTAATTTCAGTCAAGGTCGTGAAGAGCTGGAAGCCTTCTTGAGCAAAGTATCTAAAGAAAGCAGCCGCATGCAGATGTTTCGGATGTGCACGGTCCACAAAGGCTGTAAATGCGTCTGCTGCTAAAAATACTTTTTTACTGTGTATTGCCATATATTAGGATGTAGTAAGACTCGCACCTCTACCGCTAAGTCGCAAAAATGGGTCATCAGAGGTAAACTGTTTGGCTACAAACTTTTTTACTTTTATTAATATTGGATTTTCTGAATGTGCGACAACATCTTTGTTAAGGTTTTGTAACTCTGCTTCTTCAATTCGTACATTGCCGCCAACTTTTATTGCTTTTAGTTTGCCACTAGTTATGTATCTGCGAATAGTTAGGGGGTGGACTTTTAAAATAAATGCAACCTGTCTAACACTTAATAAATTGTTCATACCCTTGTATTGTATGCAGCTTTTCTTTGGTAGGTCAAGAGATTTTCTGTCAAAAACAGTATGCAATTTATAACAATTATATGCAATTGTATACAAATTTAGAGAAAAATTGACGGTTTTTTCACACTAGTTTCATACTAAAAAAAGAGGGGAATTATGCCCTTTTTTTACGCTATGCAATACAGAAAATCAGTTATAAGAAAGGAGGTGACTATGAGCATTTTGCATTTTTATTTACAGGAGTTTCGGGCAATTATGCATCGAGTGCAAAAAGCAACAGAAACAGCATTACTTTTATACCAGACTGAAGTGATTTAAGTCCGGTTGAAGAGAGAAGAGGGTATTTCTGTCACTTATTTATTTTAAATACCCCAACGTCCTCGACCAGATATTTCTGCCCTAGCAGAAGTATCCTCTTCCTCTTGCTGGATAGAAAATCTATATATCTTTGGGTTTTGCTTTTGCAAAATACCATTTTTGTCGTGGTAAAATGGGTAAATACAAAAAATGAGGTAAAAAAGAAGATCTTATTGGTTTTAAAGAGGTAAGAAAGCCTGCCCAACTTTCTTACCCCATTGCAATCAACAAAATCTTGCAATTTTTTACCTCTTTTTTTGAGCTAAACTATTCGTATTTTTTGCAATTTCTAAATTGTTATTTTTGCTTGTCCTAACAAGTAAACTTGCATTTTTTAGCTTCACTATTTTTCCTTGACAAACAGTATAGTTTTCTGCAAAACTTACACTTGCATTTAGTTTTTATCCTGCCTTTAAGGACTATATGCAAAATCACAAGAGCATTGCTTTTCGTACCGAGTCTTTATCAATTTGAGTAACGAAAGCGATGCTCTTTTTTCGTGTTTATTATCCTTTTAAGGCTGCAAAATCACAAAAACTACTTTAGAGAAATGCCACAGGCATTTGTCCAAGCTTCAATAATTTTTTAAATTGATCTCGACCTTGCTTTAAAAGAATTTCTTGTTGGTAGTCTTTAATAGATTTCCTAGCAGCCTTTTTTTTGCCGCCCAAAGAGAAGAGTGTTGTGAAGAGCAGTTTCATAATCTGAATTTATGCTAGCATACAAGTTTTTATTTGTCAACCTATAGCAATTTTAGTCCTAAAATATCTATATCCTGGAGTTTTTATAATATAGTTTGGATTGATTTAGCAATCTAATTTTTTTATTCAAAAAAATGTGGATAACTTTTGGATAACTTAGAGTTGGTCAAGTTATTAAGTTTTGTGAAAACTCTTATTTTTTTCTTTTTAAGCTTAAAATGAGGATAAAAATATAAGCAAAGCAAATGCGGTCATATTCTATTGTAAATATGCGATGAGTAGAAAAAAAGTGGTTTGGCTTGTGGATACAGGCAAAATCCACATATTTTTTAATTATTTACAATTGGATGGCTTTAAGGAGGGAAAGATAAGATACTATTTGGAAAAAAATTAAGGG
>DASVYQ010000068.1:0-15017 GCA_036392095.1 Patescibacteria group bacterium | reverse complement strand
AAATGTCCAAGAATTTCAACGGTTCCATCTGCTCTTGATACTCCATGTGCACTACCCAAAACTAATACTTCTCCCAAATTTCTTGCATCTTGTTCAATAATAAGTCCTGCACCATTTGGAGCAAATTCTCCATCTGGCCATGTAGCTTCAAGGTTTCTTGCTGCACGCAACTCTGCTGATTCATCAAATCGAGCATGCATTTCGGCAATTGCTGATCGTAATGCATCTTCTGTTACATGTTCTATATGTAATACTGTATCTCCGCCAGAACCACCTGGTAATTTAACCCAAACGCCATGGGGTAAATTGCCAAACTCTGCAACAAGACCCTCAATCGCGTCTTGTGTAACTTCTCCACTTACTATTCTTCCTGGCATCATGTTAATACCAAATTTTGCAGCATGTTCTCGTAAATCTTGTTTGTTATTTGTACTATCACTACTTGGAGTATCTAAAGTTGCCATACCAAGTTGTTCTGCTTGTGCCCTTACAGCTTCACCTATAATTGTTGGGAGTAGAAGCGGATTCCTTAAAGGTCTTCGTAAAGTACCAGCATCTATTTGATGTCCCATTCTGGCTAACACATCGCCATGAGGGAATGGATAAGGATTTGCCAAATCTCCACTCTCAACTCTATGTGGCACTTCAATTAATTGACCTGGTTGTAAAATACCAATTTGTTCATAATGTTCTCGTAAACCTCCAAAAAGTTTTGGGGTAATAGCCACTTCTCCAGGACCTGCAACAAACAAAGATAAATACCCTAAGTATGCATCACCATATGGTTCTGGAAGAATCGTAAATCTTTCTGGATTAACAAAATTTGCAGCATGAGTTTGCACTTGATCTACATGATCTGCGCCGTTTCTTTGCCCATTAACCGTTAATGCACCTAATCCAGGTGCTTGTTGTTCTCTTGCTTGTACTGCCATAAGAATTAAAAGCTTGGCTTAAAACCTTGTAAATTATACCTATTTGTTGAAGGGTGTCAACTATTTATAAGAATTTGACAAATTTAACGAAATATGTTAAATTTTTAACAATCATGATAACAGTTCCAGAAGCAACAAAAAAAATTATTGAACGATCTCGCTACTTAGCTGAGGCAATGAGTAAAGGCCTTATTAATTATTCTGCGTTAGCTCGCTATATTAGACCAGAATTAGAAGAAATGCTTTTTAAAGATGTGAGTGAATCCTCAATTATTATGGCACTTAAAAGACTTGAGCCATATTTTAGACCTAAATATAAACATACCAATGTTTTTCAACACTCTCCAGAAATGATTGTTAGATCAAATTTAATAGAACTAACTGTTGCCAATTCAGAAGCAATGACTAAAAAATTACCTTCTATTATGGATGTCTATACAAACCAGCAAAAATATTTTTTTACTCTTACTGAGGGAGTTTCAGAAACAACAATTATTGCATCAAGAGATTTATTAGAAAAAATTAAAACACTTATTAACGGAGAAAAAGTTTTAGAAACATTTACTAATCTTTCATCCATTACTATTAGACTTCCACAAGAGGTACTCAACTCTCCCGGTATTTTTTATTTTTTCCTAAAAAGTTTGGCATGGGAAGGAATAAGCATAGTAGAAATTGTCTCAACGTATTCTGAATTTACAATTATTTTAGAAGACAAAGAGGTAAATAAAGCATTTGCCGTATTAAAATCCTTATTTGATCACGCCTAATTCTCTACCGATTTTTGCAAATTTCTTAACTCCAAAATCCAAATCCTCTTTACTATGCGATGCAGATGGAATAACTCTAATTCTTGCTTTTCCTTTTGCAACCATTGGGAAAATAATTGGCGTTGCAAAAACATTTTCTTCAAAAAGCATTGCACTAAACTTTTTTGCAATTTCTTCATCGCCAAGCATAACCGGTGTAATTGGTGTTTGAGAATTTCCGGTATCAAATCCTAATTTTTGAAACTCTTTTCTAACATATGCAACATTTTTCCATAATTTTTTAACAACTGCTTCTGACTCCATTAAAATAGTTACTGCCTCTAATGCTGCTGCAGTGTCTGGAATTGTTAACGCAATTGAGAATAATCGTTGTCTTGCTCTAAAATTATAAAAGTCTACCAATGTCTTTTTACCTGCAATAAATCCTCCCATAACAGAAAATGCTTTCGACAAACTTCCAACTTCTATATCTACCTGGCCTAATAATCCAAAATGGTCAACAATTCCCCGTCCGCCTTTTCCCAAAACGCCTTCACCATGAGCATCATCAACCATCGTTAATGCGTCATATTGTTTGGCAAGTCTAACAATTTCTGGAAGTGGTGCTAGATCTCCATCCATAGAAAATACACCATCAGTCACAATAAGAATAAGCGGTTTTTGTCCGTCTGATTTTGGAGTTTCTGCAATTTTTGCAGCTTGTTGTAATTGCGTTTCTAAGTCTTTTGTCTCTGCATGTTTATAAATAAATTTGTTTTTTACACCTGAAAGTCTAACAGCATCAATAATAGATGCATGATTTAATTCGTCAGAAATAACAATATCTTCTTTCCCCATGATTGTCTGAATTGCTGCTGCATTTGCCATATATGCACTAGAAAATACAACTGCAGCTTCTGTTCCTTTAAATTTTGCAATTGCATTTTCTAATTCTAAATGAAGTTTGTGAGTTCCGGCCAATGTTCTATATCCTGTGCCGATTCCATATTTTTTGGCAGCTGTTGCTGCTGCTTTTGCTAAACGAGGATCAACTGCAAGACCTAAATAATGGCTAGAGCAAAAATTTAATTTATTTTTGCCGTTTATTTTTAAGTAGGCTCCTTCTCCTGATTCTATAGTATGTGGAGGTTTTCCAGCAGCAACTACTTTTTCTATTGTTGAATAAAAATTTGAAACTGAACTCATAATTAAGGTATTAAAACAACTTTACCACACTCTCCGGAAATCATTACTTGCATTGCTTTATCAAAGTCTTTTAATGCAAATTCATGAGTAATAATTTTCCCTAAATCTACTTTTCCGGATGTTAATAAATCAGAAACCTGATACCATGTTTCCCAAATTTTTCTTCCGAAAACACTTTTTGCAGTCAGTTCTTTATTAATAAAATATTTGCCAATATCTATTGGTACTTCTTTTTTTGGAATTCCGAAAAATACTATTGTCCCTGCAATTCGTGCTGCATTAAGAGCATCTGCAATAACTTCTGCATTTCCAGACATTTCTAAAATAACTTCTACTTTGTTGTAATATTTTTCTGGCAATTTTTCATAAACTTCATCTGCTCCCATTTTTGTTCCTAATTTTCTTCTGTATTCTCCTCTATTAATTCCTATAACTTTTTTTGCTCCGTATGCTTTAGCAGCTGCAATTGCACAAAGACCAGTTGGACCAAGACCATACACTACAACTGTTTTTCCAGGAACATTTGCTGTTTGTACAACATTAACTGCATTGCCAAGTGGCTCCTGTGTACTCATAAATTTAATAGGAAGTGATTTATCATTTTTCCAAGATGTTCGCATTGGAATAACTGCATATTCTGCAAAACCGCCATCTCTTCCAATGCCAAAAAGTTCCATGTTTTCGCAAATATGCCTATTACCAATTTGGCATTGATAGCATCTGCCATCAAAAATATGTGTTTCTGACGAAACTAAATCTCCTTTTTTAAAATCATGAGGATTACTACTATTAACTTCCAAAACTTCTCCAACTACTTCATGACCAATAATCGCTGGTGGTTTAATATGTCCTTCTGCCCATGGAGTCCAATTATAAATATTAATATCTGTTCCGCAAATTGATGCTGCTTTTACTTTTACTAAAATTTCATCTTTTCCTGGAGTTGGAATTGGTACTTGTTTAATTACAACGCCTTTCTCTGGTTTTTCTTTAACAACCGCTAACATTGTCTTTTTCATAAATCGTTTATAGAATACTACAACCTTTCATGGCAGTCAATTGCCTTTTGTATTTTGCAATTGCTGATGCACTTTCATAATACAAAAATTAGAGACAGAAGAAATTCCTGCCTCTTTTGCTAAATCTTCTGCTTGTGTATTTGTTACCCCTTCTGGCAACCAAATTGTTTTGACATTGCCTCTTTTAACAACTTCTTTAACATGAGGCATTACTTCTTCTGATTTTCTATAAATTGTCACAATATCTAAAGAAATATTTTTAGGGACATCTGTTACTGTTGGATAAGATTTTTTCCCTAAAACAGTAGAAATTTTTGGATTAATTGGAACAATTGTATATCCTTCTGATTCTAAATATTGAGCGACTTTAAAACTTGTCCTTTCTGGATTATTAGAAAGTCCTATCATCCCAATTGTTTTTGCATTTGTTAATAAAGATTTATTAGGAGTAGCAATTTGCTTTCCATATTCCCACATCTCTATCTCTTTCGGATCTGCTCCATGAACCATAATATATGCTTTATGATATTCTAATTGTTTTTCCAGTTTATCAACAAAAAATTTTCTTTTCTGTGGAGAAATAAGTTTATTATTTGCTAAAATTTCTATTGCTTCTATTGCTAAATGAAATCTATCTGTTTTATTTCTTACCATCATATCAAAGGGTGTTGTTGTTCCACCTTGTTCTCTATATCCGTGAACAAAAAATCTTTGCGGATTAATAACATCTACCAGCATTGATTGCATTGTTTCAGGGTATCCATGAAAATTTACGATAACTGGTTTATTCATTGTAAAAAAATGTTCTGCATTTGGTAGTTGTGGATGAAAATTATCTGCACATTGACACTTGCCAGATAATTTTGCAACATTAACAAATCTAATTTTTATCTGAGGGACAAAATGTTTAATAATTTCAATTGCAGCAATTGCTTCTTTTGTTACATAATCACCAATTCCTGCAAAAACAATGTCCGGATTTTCATCATTGATAAAATCCCAAATTGCCATTGCATCTATTATTGTTTGTTGTGCAGTAGGTAATGAGACCCATCTGGGTTCTATTGTTTTCCCTGCAACAATTGCATTAATTCTATTTGTAGAAGATAACATTTCTTCCATTGTTGCAATCATACTGTTATCATCAACAGGAAAATAAACATGAATATTGCAATCATTTTTTTCTAAAATTCCTGAAATAAATGAAGGATTTTGATGAGTAAATCCGTTATGCTCTTGTCTCCAAAGGGTAGATGATAACATATAATTCATTGATGCCATTTTTCCTCTCCATGAAAGTGTTCGGGCAACTTTTAAAAATTTTTCATACTGATGCGTCATGCTAGAAAAAATCTGAGCAAATGCTTCATATGTTGTAAATACTGCATGTCTCCCTGTTAAAATATATCCCTGTGCTAGTCCATGTAAATTATGTTCTGAAAGCATTTCCATAACCCTGCCATCAAATGCCAAATGCTTATCTGAATTTTTATGTGGCCAAACAAACGCGCGAGACGTTACAGAAAATACTGTATCTAAACGATTTGAATATGTTTCATCGGGAGACATAAGTCTAAAATTATTTTGGTTTTGGACAAATACTTCTCTTAAATATTCTCCCGCTGTTTTCATACTTTGAGAAACTAATTCTCCTGGTTTGTTAAGTTTTTTTTCTAAATTTTTAGCATTTGGCAATTGTAATTTTTTATAAATTCTTTCTGCATATACATGATTATTATTACCGATTCGTAAAGATTCTTGTGGCAATATAGAAAGAATATTTTTATTAAATCCATTTTTAACGGAAAATAATTCAGAAAACTTATATGATTGTAACCATTTTTCTATTGCTCGTAATTCTTCTTTATTTTCCCCAGCTTTTGGAGCTACAACTTGATGTGCATTTATAGTTCCTTCAATTTGTTTTCCACCTAATTCTTTTATTCCTGTCCATCCTTTTGGTGTGTATAAAATAATCATCGGAAATTTTGGAGAATGTATTTTTTGCTTTTTTGCTTTTTTTTGAATGGCCTTAATTTTTTTATGTGCTTTTATAAAAGCCTTTTGCATATCTTCATAAATTGTTTTTATTTTGCTACCTACAAAAATTGGTTCGTATCCATATCCTGCAAACAACGACTGCAATTCTTTTTTAGACATTCTTCCAAAAATTGTTGGACCTGAAATTTTATAACCATTAACGTGTAATATCGGCAAAACTGCGCCATTTGTCGCAGGATCTATTAATTTATTAATATGCCAAGACGCAGCAATCGGTCCTGTTTCTGCTTCTCCATCTCCAATCATACAAACTGCTAATAAATCAGGATTATCTAAAATTGCACCATATGCAGTAGCCAGTGAATATCCTAATTCTCCACCTTCTAAAATAAGTCCTGGGGCTTCTGGATTGCTATGACTAGAAACTCCATATGGCCAACTAAAAATTTTTGAAACCCAAGCAATCCCTTCCTTTGTTTGTGATGCTTTTGGATAGTATTTTTCTAAGGTTTTTTCTAAAAATAAATTCGCTTGTAATGCAGGAAATCCATGACCGGGACCTAATAAAAACATTGTTGATTGTTTTTGTTTTTTTACAAAATATTGTAAGTTTCCATAAACAAAATTAATACCAGGACATGTCCCCCAATGGCCAAATAATTTTGGTTTAATATCTAATTCTTTTAATGGTCTTTCCAGCAAGAAATTATCTTGCAAATAAATTTGTGTAACCGATAAATAATTTGCGGCACGTACATACTGCTTTATATTTTCAATTGTTTTTTTCATGTTTAATAATCCTCTAAAGTAGACGTATCTCCCTCGGGAAGACCTAATTCTCTTGCCTTTAATAATCGGCGCATTATTTTGCCGGAGCGAGTTTTGGGAAGTTTCTCAATAAACTCAATTTCTCTTGGATATGCATGACCAGCCAAATGCTGCTTTACATACGCCATAATTCTTTTTTTTGTTTCTTCATTTTTTTCAATACCGGGTTTTACAACAACAAATGCTTTAATAATTTCTCCTCGCAATTCATCTGGTTTTCCGATAACACCTGCTTCTATAACATCTTCATGTTCCACCAATGCACTTTCTACTTCAAATGGACCAACTCTTTCTCCAGAGGTTTTAATAACATCATCGGCACGCCCTACAAACCAGAAATATCCATCTGTATCTTTAAATGCTTTATCTCCAGACAAATACCATCCATTTCTAAAATATGAATCAAATTTTTCTTTATTTCCCCAAATTTGTTTCATTAAAGAATAAATTGTTTCTGGTTTTAAAGCCAAATGACCTTCTTCTCCATTGGCCAATTCATTTCCTTCTTCATCAATAATTGCGGCAACAACTCCTGGTAATGGTTTTCCCATACTTCCAGGCCGTACATCCATAACCGAATAATTTGTTACGGTTATTGATCCTTGTTCTGTTTGCCACCATGTATCATGAAATGGCAGACCAAATGCCTGCAATCCCCACCAAATTGCTTCCGGATTTAAAGGTTCACCAACACTTGCCAAAAATCTTAAATGCGACAAATTATATTCTTTTGGAGAAACAGCAGAACCCATAAGCATTCTAATTGCAGTTGGGGCCGTATACCAAACAGTTACCTTGTTATCCTGCAAAACTTTGTACCAGTTTTCCGGAGAAAATCGTCCTTCATAAATCACAGAAGTTGCACCCAAACCAAATGGACCTAATGCACCATAGACAACGCCTGTTACCCAACCTAAATCTGCTGTGCACCAATAAATATCATCTTCATGCACATCTAATACAAATTTTGTTGTAACCATTGCCTGTAAAATGTCTCCATGAGCATGAACAACTCCTTTTGGTTTTCCTGTTGTTCCAGACGTGTAGAGCATATATGAGAAATCATCCTTTTTCATGTGCGCTATTGCAAAATCGGCAGATGCTTTTTTCATTTCTTGGTTATAATAAATAATATTTTTTTCCTTTGGTAAATCAACAGATCCTCGTTCTACAATAATTACTTTTTCAAGTGCAGGTAAGTCTTTCCAAATTTTTTGGATTCTTGGAAAAAGCTGTGCATTAGTAACAACAACTTTTGCACCACTATCGAGCAATCTATCCATTAATGCCATTTCCATAAATGCCGAGAATAATGTTCCAGCAATTGCACCAAGTTTTAAAATGCCAAAAAATACAACGAGTCGCTCAGGAGTTGTTGGAAGAAAAATAAAAACTCTGTCTCCCTTTTCTATACCATGTTTGGATAATACATTCGCAAATTTATTGGTTAATTCTTTTAATTGAGCATATGTATATATTTCTCTTTCACCAGTTGCACTTTCAAACAAAAGTGCATTTTTAGAAGCATTTTTTCCCTTTGCATGTCTATCAATTGCGATATAAGAAGCATTTAAAGATCCGTCTTTAAAAAAATCTAAATATTCTTTTTCTGCTTTTTCCCACGAAAACTCTTTATATTCCTTGTCATATGCAAACAGATTAGGTTTTTTTATAAATTTTTTAGGATCCTTTTTTATTATGTTTGAATCTTGCTTCATAGCTTATGCTACTGTAGCAATCCAAAATAAAAGGGTCAAATTATTAGAAATCTACAACAAAATAACACAATTTGTTAAAAATTTAACAAATAGATGCTGCTTATAAATGTCTCACTAAAGTAGATACTCCGGGAAGATATTGAGATCTAACCTGGAATCCTCTATGAAGAAGTGCTTGTTCAGATACTGCATTTTCTGGCTGGGCTTTTATTGAAGTATATCCAGCATTTCTTGCAGCCATACAAAGTCTTTCTACCAATTGACTCATAATTCCTATTTGTCTAAATTTGGGAGCAATATAAATATCTTCTAAAACAGCTTCATTCCTCGGCTCTCCTGCAAGTGCACCTGAATAGAATCCATATCCAACAATATTTCCTTTATTATCTCTGACTAATTCTATTAAATAATCTCTTTGATCTTCAATAAAACTACCAATTAATTCTGCTGCTGCTCCGGTTTCTTGACTTAATGTAGCTTTTCTACGAAAACGTTCACCTGCTGCTCTGGCATGTTCTCCTGCCCAATTGGTTCTCAGTCTTCCAATTTCTGTTACTACTCTTTGCGTTTCAGGATCTATTTCTCTAGGTTGTAAGTGTGAGTAATCAATTATCCCAAATCTTTCGCGCATATGCATATTATACAAAATTAACCTATTGTAAACTCAAGAGAATGTTCAAATGGGATATTGCTAAATACGCCGTTTCCTAGCATTATCATAGAAGCAACTCCACCGTTATTCTCTATTTCTTGCATTGTTTTTATAACTTCTTGGTTTTGCAATAAACCACTTTCTACTGCAAACTCTTTTGAAATAGTAATAACATTTTCTAGAGTTATTTTTTTATTTTTATAAAGTGCATTAATTTTTTCGATTGCTGTTTTTCCTGCTTTATCAATTTTTTCTTTTATTGCAGAATTTTGAATAACAGATTTTGTCTCAAGTGAACTAAAAAATCTACAATAAATTTTAATATTGTCTATTGGCAATTTTATTACTTTAAACATAAAGCTTGGCTCTATTTTAAGCAAAAAACCTCTAAAATATTCATTTGTTATATCTCCCAATCCTGTACCATTTTCTACTTCTGCAATATGTGAAAGTCTTGCCAACTCTAATTTTTCTTTTTGTAAATTAAGCAAATCATTTATTGCATATGCTGTTGCAAGTGTTGCTGCTCCACTTAATCCAAATCCTCCACCAAGGGGTAATTCTGATAAGATAGAAATTTTTAATGGAACATTTGTTAACTTTTTTATAATAGACGCGACAGGATCAATAGCAATTTCATTTCCGTTAAAGAGTATTTTTGTCTGTGTAGATTTTTCTGCAGTTACCGCTGCCCCTTTATTTATTGTAAACCCCACACCTGTTGAACCGGTTGTTTCAGAAGTTTCTCCTTTATGGATTCTAAAAATACAAGAAATATTTCCAGGAGCAAATGCTTTTGTCATAAGAGAATTTCAATTATTCTTTGTGCAATTTGTTGTTTAGTATTAAGCGGAATATGTATTTCTTCTCCTGTTTTTTGAAGAATATACACTTCATTTGTGTCTACTTCAAAACCGGATTTTTTTCCAACTACATTTGCAACAATTGCGTAAATATTTGTTTGCTCTAATCGTTGTTTTGCTTTTACTAAAAGATTTTCAACTGTTCCAGTTTCTGCTTTAAAAGCAATAATTTTTGTTTTTTTATTCCAAGAAGAAATTTTTGATATTATTTTTTCTTTAGGAATTAATTTTAAAATAACTTCTTTTTCTGAAGAAATCTTCCCATGTTGTTTTTCTACAGAAAAATCAGAAACAGCGGCGGCATGAAAAACAACCTGAGTATCTTTTATTTCTCTTTGTAAAATTGCTTCTAATTCTTCTGCTGTTTCAAAAAGAATTTGTCGTATGTTATATTTTGGCTCTAGAGAATTTTTTGCTCGAAGCAACACTACTTCTGCTCCTTGTAAAAAACAGCTTTCAGCCAATGCTACACCCATTTTGCCCGAAGATTTATTACTAATAAATCTAACATCATCTATATACTCTTTTGTTCCACCAGATGTAATTACAATTTTTTGTCCTTTTAACTTTGTTGATTTAGTAATTATTGCAACTACTTCTGCAACAATTGTATCAATATTTGCAAGTCTTCCCTGTCCTTCATATCCGCATGCTAACATTCCAGAATCAGGATCTATAATTGTATACCCAAGAGCTTTTAATTTTTTAACATTTTCTTGCGTTGCCAAATGATGCCACATATGAACATTCATTGAGGGACAAATAATAATTGGACACGTAGCTGCCAAAACTGTTGTTGTTACATAATCATCTGCAATGCCATTGGCAAGTTTTGCAATTATATTTGCAGTGGCAGGAGCAATAACTATTGCTTGAGCATTTCCAGCAACCTGAATATGTTCAACTTTTCTTTCTTGTAAAATCTTTTTAGTATCAACCGGTTTTTCAAATAAATTTGCATAAACTTCTATCTTATTTTCTTTTTTTAAAGTTTCAGGAGAAATCATTTCTGATGCACCTGCTGTCATAATTACAACAACGTCTAAATTGTTTTGCTGCAGTTTTGTAATTATTTCCTGCGCCTTTACAACTGCAATTCCTCCTGATAATCCAAGTATCACTTGCTGTTTCATAGTAGGGCTATTGTATCAATTTGAAGTATCTTCAAGCAAACTAAGAAAGGTTTCCAAGTTCTGCTATTGCAATAGCAACAATAAAAAGAGGGATAAAACGCAACCCTTCAACTGCTATATATCTACTTTGCCATTGCGGTAAAAATTTATTATTAAATGCATATAAAGAACGGCATTTATACCATGCAGATAATGGCGTGAAAAAACAGGAAAGAAAAGCACGTTTTATTTTTCCATATTCTTTTTGAGAATTCATAAACGTTGCAAAATTTAAACTAACTATTTCTGATTTTTTTTGCTTGTAATAATCTAGTGCCTGCAGAATTAAAAATTCCATAAGTCCATTTGGAGTATTCTTTCTTTTTCTCATTGCATCAAGTGACCAACTATTTCTTCCGTAAATTGGCACCATGGACAAATAACCCAACACTGTGTTTTCTTGGATTGCTAAAATAAATTCACAATCTGCATCTAAGGTGGATGGAATTCTTCCCAAGGACATTGAAAATCCTCTTTCTTTATTTCCTCTTTGCTGTAACCATTCAGCAGAAATTTCTTCAATTTGCTTTAAATATTGCTGAGGAATTTGAGCACGGGAAAATATAAGACAAGTTATGCCAAGTCTTTGCACATATTTTTCTGCTCTTCTTACTTTTTTTCTTAAATATTGCTTATTAAAATAAGACAATTGCATAATTGCTTCTTCTCCAACTTTTACTGTTTTAAATTGTAATTTTTTTACTATCATTCTATTTCTTGCCGCAAGACCAATAAAACATGTTTTTAATTTTGCCCCTTTTGTAAAGTAAATAAATTCTTTTAACAACTTTTCTGTTTCTTCTATTGGTCCAATTGGATCTGCACTAATTAATGCTACATTTTTCCAAATTTTATAAGAAAGGAACGATCGACCAGAAGACGAGAAAAAATATTTTCTATTGTCTTGCAAGGAAAAATACGACAAAGAATCATACCCGTATTTTTTTAATAAAACTCTTACAGCACTTACTGAAGATGGATTTGATTGTAATAAAGATTTCATACAGGGGATTTAAAGAAGATTATTCTACAGAAACAACTGTATATGCTACTTTTCCTGCCGGAGCTTCTACTTCTATTTTTTCACCAATTGCTTTACCCATTAATGCTTTTCCAAGTGGTGATTGATCAGAAATTTTTTGTTGTGCTGGATCTGCTTCCCATTCGCCAACAACAGTATATACTTGTTTTTTGCCACCAACATGTAATGTTACTGTTGCGCCCAAAATGACTGTTTTTTTATTGCCATTTTTTCCTGGTTTTTCTTCAATTATTTCGACTTGTTTGAGCATTTCTTCAAGCTCATCGATTCTTCCATCAATAAAAGACAATTCTTCTCGTGCAGCTTGATATTCTGCATTTTCAGAAAGATCACCTTGATTTCGAGCCTGAGAAACAGTCTCTAAGACTTCTGGTCTTCTTACTTTTGCTAATTGGTCATGCTCTTTTTTAAGAGATTCCAATCCTTCTTTTGTTAAATATATTTTTTTATCTGGCATAGTTTTTAAAGAAAATCCCTCACATATTATGTAGAGGGTTTTAATCAACTTGTTGCATGGTATTAAAAGTTATAACTTTTGTCAATAACCTCTAGTACTACTAGCTAACAAACCGATTCAGAAGCCCAGCTGCCTTTTTTTTTGCTTCTTTTGTTACCTCTACTTCTACCAATCCTTTTTTAGGTTGACCGTAAAAAATCCTAAATCCCTCTGGCAAAACTAAAATTAGTGGTAATACTAATAAATCTTCTTCACCTATTACTTCTAAAACAAAATTGTTACCACTAAAAATATTTTCTACAATTTTTAATAATACTCTCCATACATCAATTGTCAAGGACCCTGGAGGGTTTTTAACAGAAAACATACTCTCATTCCCTTTAAATCCAAAATCATTTTTTGTTTTATTTGTTTGTTGTCTTTCGACAACATAATCTACTACACAAAGTTTGGGGAAAATACCTGCTTCTAAAAATCGCTTTGTTGTAACATCTCCAACCGAAACAATTTTTTCGCTAGGAATTTGCTTTATCTCATCCAGACCATTTGTACGTAAAATTCCAAATGGTTTTTGTAAATCTTCTCTAACAGGTATTGGGAGCAGTAACGTATGACTAAGCCATGTGGGATTACCATACGTATCCATAAATCCTGTTCTAATATGAGTAGAGGCAAGCGGCAAATCTCCCTCTGCCTTTACGAGAGGCATACTAATAATTGGCAAAGAAGAAAAACCATGTTCTGTTCTTTTTTTATTTATTGTTTCAGCTCCAAATTTTGTGTTTTCCGTAACAACTAATGCATCAACCGGATATGTATTATCTGCAACAGGTCCTTCAATAGTGTCTATTGGAATAATAATCACACGATTAAAAAAATTATTCTCTTTAAGAAATGTTTCTAATGCTGCTTTTCTATTTGCAAAAGATGGGATTTGTTGATCATTTTTATATTGCTTAATATATGTGTCTGTTGTTAAACCAATAAGCACATTTTGACCAAGTGAAAAAGCATAGGTTAAAAATGCTTCATGACCTTTATGCAAAGGTCCAAATGTTCCGCCAATTGCTACTAATTTATACTGAAATGCCATATTTTTTTAATTTTTTTGTATACTCCATAAGTACTGCTGCAGTTACATCTTGAGGGTGAAATGCAAACATGGTATTGGTAATTGTTTCATTGGTTTTATGTAAATTCATGTACCAATGCTGCATTATATGTGCTACAAAATCTGTACTTATAAAGATTTTTTCAAAAACCATTCTTATTATACTACTGTTTTGAGAAACAATTTTTTGTTCCTGTGCATGAGGCAAGTACGCCCGTACCCAGTTGTTAGCAGAAAAAAATGCTGCATATGTATTTTCTCTATCAAACATTGGTTTAACTTGAACAATCTCATGAGCAGTAAAAAGATTTTGTTTATTTTTTGGCATTACAATTGCATTTTTAGTTATAAACATATTTGTACAAAATGCATTTCTAGCAGAAGTTTTATTCCTTTTTCTTCTTTTTCCCAAAAGCTGCAAAACAAATAAAACAAGTAATCTAGTTATCCATATTGCATGTGGACTACAAATAATAAATAAATCAATGTCATCTAATGCATCGGCATTATGCATAGCCAAGGAACCGCTTACTCCAATAAAATAAATTGTTGGGATATAAGAAAGAGTTTTAATGGTTTTTTCTGCTAGTAATAATTTACTTTCACTTATTTTTTGACGTTGTAAACGTTTTTCCACAATATTTTTTCTATCCTTTAAGAAGAAATATCCTTTCTCTTCTGCAATTTCTTTTATTTGCTGTATATTTTTTTGAGAAAGAGAAAAATTACCCAGCAAGTAAAACCCTAATTCTGTAAAGGTTAGTGGGTAATCAAAAATATCACTATATATAAGTGTCTTAAGTATTGCCCTACTTAGTTGGTTTTTTTGGTACATACTGTTGTAATACTTGGTTAACACCCGAAGTAAGGGTATCAACCGCTGTTTGGGCAGAGGTTCCTGAAAGTACGCTGTTTACTGCATTTCCTAAATATTGATTTAATGGCGAATTAAATACTTGATCTTTTGTTTCTCCAACAAAAATTGATGATTGTGCTGTTTGTGCCTGAGAAATAAATGGCGCTATTAATTGATTATTGCTCAATAAACTTGCCATATCTATACGAGGATACAATTCTCCGAAAAGTCTTGTTTTTGCTTCTTCTGTATATATTTTTGAAAGCGTATCTTTTTGGGATAAATATTTCATAAACAATAATGCCTCTTTTGGATATTTACTTTTTAAAGAAACTCCTTCTGCCCAATAACTAGCAATTGTCATATTACGTCCTGGTAAATGAGGCACGGGATAAACAGAAAAGTTTAATG
>DASVYQ010000067.1:0-17019 GCA_036392095.1 Patescibacteria group bacterium | reverse complement strand
AACCAGAATATAGAAAAAAAAGCCATGTATAATGCTGAAATTCCTGCTATTAGTTTATTCTTAACAATCCAATCAACCAATACATAGAGTAAAACGACAGAAAAAGAAGCAGACAAAACGGATATAATCCCAATTTTCCATGCAACAGAAAATCCAAAAGGCAAATTATTTGCTAAAATCCCCAACATGGTAAATAAAGGATATCCTGAAGGGTGGGGAACTCCATAGGTAACAATTGCAGAAATAAAATCTCCAACATCGCCTCCAAAAACACTTGAAGATAAATTATGAAAATAAATTCCGCAAGTAATAATAAAAAGAAGAAAAGGAATAATAAATGCAAATCTATTAATTCTGGTTTTTTGTTTCTGCATGAAGATTATTGTGCACACCAGTAGCAGGTAGTAGCTATACCACTGGTCACCGGGCAGCCGGATTGAGTTACCCCAACTGCATTATATTTTGTATTTGAATCATGATTTTCTGCTTTAGATTGTGGGTTAAAGCAAGCAACTGTTGTATTAGAAGCACCGCTAATAATAATGGAATTTAAAATATTTGTAACAGTTGTAAAGCCTGGTTTTAATTCTCCATCAGAAACTAAGTCTGCCAAACATACCGTCATTGTAGAAAGGGTTTGACCTGCTGTTGAGAAATTACTACCAGTTTGGCTTGCAGTACCACAGTTTGGATCATTGTTCCAAGGCATTGCATTATGTGTTGTGTAATAACGAATAGTAGCATTCACAAACTCAACCGCAGTGTTTTTAATGTTAGCATCATTTGCTTTCTTTAATTGTTCAAAAGGATCAATTGTAGCAACTAAGGCAGCTGCTAAAACACCTAAAATACCAATGACAACCAAAAGTTCAATAAGAGTAAAACCTTTTTGAGAGGTTTTCTTTGTGGTTATTAAAAAATTATTAAGGACACGTTTTAACATGTATACTATTAGCTAAACATATTTTTTTATCCCCTGTCAAGTAGGTAAATAGGCACATATAATTGACTATTGAATAGAAGAAGTAAGATTGTAAATTGGAGTAATAATAGAAACAATAAGGAAGGCAACTCCAATACCTAAAACAATCATAATAAATGGCTCAAGAGCAGTAGTTAATCCTTTTACTTTCCCTTCAAGTTCTCGTTCAAAATATTCAGAAACTTTAATTAATGATTCATCAAGTTTACCTGTTTGCTCGCCAATTCGTACCATCTGCACTAGAATTGGTGGAAAAATCCCATAGGTGGACATTGCATCTCCTATGGTAATACCTTTTTCAACTCTTTTAGAGACATCAACTATTGCATTTTTATACACTCTATTACCAGCAACATCAGCAGTTTCAATTAAAGACTGTACAACGAGCGTTCCAGCACCAACTAACATTCCAAAAGTTCTAGAGAATTCTGTAAGAATTGATAATTCTATTAAATTCCCAAATAATGGAATTCTTAGTGCAAGTTCATCTCGAAGAAGTTGTCCCGAATCTGTAGAAACCCATCTTCTGTATAAAAAAATTCCCAAGACAATCATTCCGAGTACTAATGGCCAGAAATTAGTGACAAATCCTGAAGTACCAATAACTACTTGCGTAGTAAAAGGAAGTGCAATATTTAAGTTACTATACAAGCCAGTTAGTTGAGGTACAACAAAAATCATCATAATAACCATAACAACAACCATTAAAATAACAACAATAATTGGATATAATAATGCAGAACTAATGGTACTTTTTAATTTTTGATCTTTTTCCAAATTGTCAGCCAAACGACTTAAAATTCTATCCAAAAAACCTGAAGATTCTCCTGCAGTAATTAAAGAAATATAAATAGGGGAGAATACTTTTGGATATTTGGTAATTGCCTCATGAAACGATTTTCCTTCCTGAACTTCTGAAATAATTCCGTTAACAACTTCTTTCATTGCAGGGTTTTGGATTTGATCCTTAAGAATTAATAAAGCCTGCATAAGAGTAAGACCTGAGGCTAAAATAGAAGACATTTGTCTGGTAAATAAAACTAGATCATTTGCAGAAGCCCGAGACTTAAGCAAATCATTAACAGAAAATTTTGTTTCTTTTTGTTCTACAACACTTATTGGAACAAGGTTTTTATTACGCAAATAAAAAACGGCTTCATTAATGTCTTTTGCATCAATAATGCCTTGTTGTAGTTTTCCTTCTTGAGTGGTTGCTTTGTAGGAAAGTTTCATACATTACCCCAACATTCGTAAGAACTCATCAAGGTGCAATGCATAACTCTTTGCTGTTTCTAAACTTACTGCACCTGCCAAAACTAATTGTGCTAAAGAAGATTCAAGAGTAATCATGCCAACATCTTGAGATGTTTGAATAACAGAATCAATCAAATGTGTTTTTCCATCACGAATATTACTGGCAATAGCTGGAGTTCCAACTAAGACCTCAACGGCTGGAATACGTCCGCCGCCAAGTTGGGGAAGAAGCCTTTGAGAAATAATACCTTTGAGAACAAAAGACAATTGCGTTCTAATTTGTGCTTGTTGATGTTCTGGAAATGAATCAATAATACGATCTACGCTTTGAGATGCAGAATTTGTATGTAACGTAGAAAAAACCAAATGGCCTGTTTCTGCAATCGTCATTGCTGCAGCCATAGTGTCTGAATCTCTCATTTCTCCAATAAGCACAACATCCGGATCTTCACGCAAAGCAGATCGAAGCGCCATAATCCAGGAATGCGTATCTGTTTTCATTTCTCGCTGAGAAATAATACTTTTCCCTTGTGGATACATATACTCAACCGGATCTTCTATGGTTAAAATGTGTGATGCTTTGTTAAGGTTAATTTCATTAACCATAGAAGCCAGCGTTGTAGATTTACCTTGTCCAGTTGGTCCTGTTACCAAAACCAAACCTTGCTTAAGACCTGAAAGACTATGACAAATTTTAGGCAAATGTAATTCTTCTATTGTTAAAATATTTTTTGGTAAAAAACGAAGTGCTGCACATAAAACACCTCTTTGATAATAAGCATTCACACGAAAACGTCCAATGTCACCAAAAGTCCCACCTCCATAGGCAACAGAGAAATCTAATTCTTTATTTGTAGAGAGTAATTCTTTTTGTTCGGGAGTTACGATTGCCCCAATCATTTCATCTACAACTTCTTTTGTAAGAGGAGGCAGATTGGTTAACATAACCAACTCTCCATCAATACGCAAAGATGGAGGGATATCAGGAATTAAATGCAAATCTGATGCATTATTTTTAACTGTAATATCTAATAGTTCTCGTATATCCATATTATTCTTGTGCCACACGAAGCACTTCTTCTATAGTACTTTCTCCGCGCAAGACTTTCAAATATCCGTCTTGTTTCATGGTTATCATTCCTTCTTCACGCGCTTGTTTTTCTATAGTATCACTATCAGCTTTCTGCAAAACCAAGTGAGCAATTTTTTCAGTAATGGGTAATACTTCAAATATACCTTCTCGTCCGAAATATCCTGAATCTCCACATTCGTTACAACCTTTTCCTTTATATAATTTTATATTTGTTTCATCTTTAGGGAATAACGGTCCTAAAATATTCTTCATTTCCGTAATTATTGCGGGAGGAGGAGTGTATTCGGTTTTGCAATGTGTACAAATTTTTCTAATAATACGCTGCCCAACAAGTGCATTCATAGTAGACGCAAGTAAAAAGCTTTCAGCTCCTAAGTCAATCAAACGAGGAAGTGCACCAGATGCTGTTGATGTATGAAGAGTAGAGAACACTAAATGACCAGTTAAGGATGCTTGAATAGCCAACTCTGTTGTTTCATTGTCACGAATTTCTCCAACCAGAATAATGTTAGGATCTTGACGCAAAAATGCTCTTAATCCTGATGCAAATGTAAGACCAACTGCAGGATTAATTTGTACTTGATTAACTCCGGAAATCTCGTATTCAACCGGATCTTCAAGTGACATAATATTTACCCGTGTTGTGTTAAGTCTTGCTAAAACAGAATATAGCGTTGTTGTTTTTCCAGAACCAGTAGGTCCGCAAACAATAATAATACCATGAGGTCTCAGCATTGCGGTTTCCAAATTTTTTAACGCAGTTCCTCCAAGACCTAAATCAGCAAGAGTCGGAATACCTCCTGATTTGCGAAGTAAACGCATAACAATTTTTTCTCCGTGAACTGTGGGCAAAACAGAGATACGAAGGTCAACTTCTTTGTCTTCTACCTTAAAGTTAAAGCGACCGTCTTGAGGAATTCTGTGCTCATCAATTTTCATTTCTGAAAGTATTTTTATACGGGAAATAACAGCCTCTTGCACACTTTTCGGAAGTGATAATCTGTCATATAAAATACCGTCAATTCTATAACGAACACGTACAAAATCTTCCATTGGTTCTATATGTACGTCAGAGGCACGAGAAGTTACTGCATACTCCAAAATAGTTGAAACAATTTTCGCAATTGGAGCTTCTTTTATAATTTCACTAATTTGCTTACTACTAACTGTTTTTGTTTCTTCTTTTAATTGTTGTGTCTCTTTAACTGCCTTTCCGACTTCTCCGACTAATTCTTGTCTGTACTGTGTATTAATTGCGCGTTCTACATCTAAAGGGGATGCTGCATAGGCTTTAATCGGAAGTCCCGTTTTTTGCCTAACAAATTGCAAAGCCTCAATATCTGCAGGATTTGCCATGGCAATTGATAATATTTTTGTTTTGTCATCGTATAGAAACGGAATTACATGGAAACGTTCTACAACAGCACGAGGAATAAAACTTAATGCCTCAGGAGAAAAAGATGTTGAAACTAAGGAAACAAATGGAACACCAAGAAGTTTTGCTTTTGCTTCTGCTAATTTTTCCTCAGGAACAATCTCTGATTGCTCTAACAATGTCTCAATAGAAGTTCCGGTTGACGCACTTTTTGCTTTTAGTTCTTCTATTTGGGGAGTAGTTATTGCATGATCTATTAACAACTCATTAAATAATGCCTCAGAACTTCCGCTTATAAATGTGTTCATAGCTGGTTGTTGTATTTGCGGCTGCACTATTTCTTGCGGCGCTTCTACAGGAACCTCTGCAGAAACTTCCTGGCCAACAGGTTGAGAAGGTTGCATTTGTTCATATTGCGCTAAACCTGGCTGTTCTTGAGGTATTGTTTCTTCAACTGGTACTTGTACAGCCACAGCTTGTTCTGCTCCTTCTTGAGGAACAGGTGGTACTTGTGGTTGATCTACAACTGCAGAATCACCCACAGGCTGTGGATACATTGTTGTATCTTGAGCGGGCATTACTATTATCGTACACAACAATTTCGTATAATACAAGAACGATGATGAGTTTACTTCTTATTAGTAACGATCAGCAAAAGGCAAGAGAGTATGCCAAAAATTTGTTTTTGGCAAAGGGGATTAATAATGTTGACATAGCAATTGTTGATTCAGAAAATGCAATCGGTATAGAAGATATTCGAACAATTCAAAAAAATTTATACTTAAAACCGTTAAAAAGTTTAGAGAAAGTATTAATTATCCCAAACATCCAAACTGCAAGCACAGAAGCACAAAATTCCTTACTAAAAGTTTTAGAAGAGCCACCTGCAAATACAACTATTGTCCTTTTAGCAACTACAGAAAAATTATTGCTGCCAACTATTCTTTCTCGATGCAAAATAGAAATATTAGATAACAAACAAGAAATAACCGCAGAACGAACAGATGAAATTGCAAAAGAATTTGAAAAAATAGCGAATGCACCAATTGGAGAAAAATTGGCGATCGCACAAAAATTAGCAGAGGATAAAACAGAAGCAATTAATTTTTTAACAACAGCAATAACAATTGCTCGAGATCAAATGATACAAGATGTTAAAAATAACAAATCGGCAATAAAAAAAGCTGGAGAGATAAATAAATTGCAAAAAGCACTTACGCTAGCTTCAACTACAAATGTTGCAATGAGAATGATTCTTGAAGATTTATTTTTAAATATATAAAGATTGGTATAATAGAGTTATGAAATTTTTTACACAAGAACAAATAGAAAAGATTAGGAATGGTTTTTATTCTGCAGTGTATTTTACAAGAACTCAGAAAATTTTACTTGCCGAACAAAATTTACAAACAGTTACCATGCAAATTTTTCAAAAAAATAATGCAACAGTTTGTGGAGTTGAAGAGGTTGCAGAACTTTTAAAAAACTGCACTGGATATTTTGAGGACAAGCAATGGGTAAATAAATGGAGTGAAATAAAAGTAGAAGCAGTAAAAGACGGAATAGAAATTATGCCTTGGGAACCGGTTATGCATATAACAGGACCATATGCATATTTTGCTCACTTAGAATCAGTATATTTGGGAATTCTGGCAAGACGCACATTAATTGCAACCAACACAAAAAAAGTTGTAAAAGCTGCAGGAAATAAAGAAATCATTTTCTTTGCAGACAGATTTGATTATTTTGCCAACCAAGAAGGCGATGGCTATGCAGCAACACTTGCAGGAGTAAATGGAGTTGCAACAGATGCACAGGGATATTGGGTAAACAAAAAAGGTATTGGAACGATTCCTCATGCATTAATTGCGATTCATCATGGCAGTACTATTGATGCGGCAAGTGCTTTTGCCAAGCAGTATCCCACTGTTCCATTAATTACTCTTGTAGATTTTGACAATGACTGCATAAAAACATCTTTAGAAGTTGCAACTGCACTTAAAGACAAATTATATGGCATTAGAATTGATACATCAGAAAAATTAATTGACAAATCGTTACAAGAAAGGGCAGACAAAGGTGAACAAAATCTTAACGGCGTCAACCCACAACTTATTAAAAATGTTAGACAAGCATTAGATAACAAAGGATTTAATAATGTAAAAATTATTGTTTCAGGAGGATTTACTGCAGAAAAAATAGAAACATTTGAAAAAGAATCAACACCAGTTGATATGTATGGTGTTGGCTCTGCATTATTAAAAGGAAATAATGATTACACCGCAGATATTGTAAAAGTTGGGGATAAGGAAATTGCAAAAGTTGGCCGCCAGTTTAAACTAAGCAAAATATTACAGGTTATTGCATAAATTTTTTTCTTATATTATTCTGCTTCCAATAACCAAAAATTAAATACTATGGAATATACAGCATTTGAAAAAGTTCCAGCCAAAGCACAAACATATTCATTTTTTGATCAAGTGATTTTCTGGTTTAGTACCACAAGTTTACCGGCAGCATGGTTATATGGTGCATATATGGCAGGGTGGAAGGGAGTTATGGCATCTCTTCTTTTAATTATTGGCGTTAACGCATTGTCTCTTATTCCTTGGGCATTTTTAGGACAAATGGCACAACAAACAGGTGGTTCCATGATGGCATTAGCCAGACCTGCATTTGGAATTAAAGGCTCAATTGTTCCATCTATTTTTTACTTAATTTTTGGTATGGGTTGGGCAGTGATTAATGCATTTTTAGGCAGTATTGCTCTTTCTTTTATTTTTGCCCAATGGCTTAAATGGCCATCGTATGCAAGCCCACATAACACCTGGTACATGATTGGCTATTTAGCAATTTTTGCAATATTAAATGGCGTCTTTGGTGCAATAGGACATCAATGGCTTAAAAAATTACAATGGGCTGCAACAATTTTATTTTTACTTCTTGGCGGTTATCAAACGTATGTCGTTATCCATACCTGGGGATTATCTCATCTTTTAGCCTGGAAACCTGCAACTACATTAACTTTCCCAACAGGATTTGGACCATGGCAGTTTGCATTTCCAATGACCTTTGCATTTTTGTTTGATTTAATGATCGCCTTTAACTGGACATGGGAATTTATCGGAGACTTTTCAAGATTTGCCAAAACAAAAAAAGCAGGAACATGGGGACCATTTTGGGGAGCAGTTATTGCCCAAATCTGGTGGTTTTTTGTTGGAGCAATAGCGGTTGCCTACATAGCATTAAGTAATGGCGGGAAATATATGCCACTACTTGCAGATCCTTCTTCAACAACAGTTGCAGCTGGCCTCGGATGGCTAGCAGCAATCATTATTCTTTTTGCAACTGTAACTGCAGATGCAGGAAATATTTATGGATCTGGTCTTTCTATTTCTAATATGTTTCCAAAATTAAAACTTTCTCTTAGAAGTTTATTAGTTATTGTGTCAGTTCTTGTTTTCCCACTTTCAATTCTTCCCTTAGTGTTTAGTAATCTACTCAGTTTTTCATTATTCTTCTTAGATTTTATGGGAGCTTTGGTTATTCCATTATGGACCTTAATGTTGGTTGATTATTTCTTAGTCAAAAAAGGCAAATATTCAGATGATATGTATCTAAAACAAGGTGGCAAATATTGGTTTAGCAAGGGATGGAACATTCCTGCAGTTGTTACCCTTTTCTTAGGAACAGGTGTTTATTGGCTCTTTGCTTATATTTTGCCATACCATATAAGAAATTTTACGACTGCCACAATTCCTACAATAATTTTTGTAACAGTTGTATACTTTATCTGGTCAAAAAAGAAATAACTTCTGAAATCTAATTATGAATCAAGAATTTTTACAATGGGTACAAAATTGGACTGAAAAATTACCCTCAAGAGTATTTGAAGATTTTGATGAGCCAGAAAAAATTGCAGTTATTTCTGTAGATATGGTTAACGGCTTTTGCCATAAAGGAGCACTTGCATCAAAAGAAGTAGAGCACATAATTCCAAATGTTGTAAATGTTTTTAAAAAAGCAAAAAATTATGGAGTCAATCACTTTTTATTATTAGAAGACGCTCATAGCCAAAATGCAGAGGAATTTACCGCATATCCGCCACATTGTATAAAAGGGACAGAAGAATCAGAAACTATTCCAGAAATTGCCAATCTATCATTTGCAAAAGAATTTCAAATATTCAAAAAAAATGCCTGGAGCCCAGCATATGACACAACAATAGATACCTATATAAAAGATCATCATAAATTGGATACGTTTATTCTTATTGGAGATTGTACAGATATTTGCGTATATGCAATGGCACTGCACTTGAGAATGCAATCATTTGCTAACAATATAAAAAGAAGAATTATTGTTGTTGCAAATTCAGTTGCGACCTATGACATGCCAATTAAAACTGCAGAAGAATTAAAAGTAATGCCACATGATGCAAAAACACTTCATGCAATCTTTTTGTACCACATGGCACTTAACGCCATAGAAGTGATTAAAGAAATAAAATAATGTTTTCTGATCCTATTTTGCAGAAATTAGTTACAAAATACCCAAAGCCAAACTTTACAGACAGAAGTAAATTTTTGTTTGAAGATTTAATTGAATCTATTATTTCTCAACAATTATCTATAAAGGCGTCTGACACTATTTTTAAACGATTCCAAGCATTATTTAAAACAAAATCATTTCCAAAACCAAAAGACATTTTAGAAAAATCAGACGAAGAATTAAGAACAGCAGGGATTTCTTTTCAAAAAATTTCGTATCTTAAATCAGTTGCACATGCATTTGTCAGTGATTTAGTGGATATTAAAAAAATAAAAACAATGACAGACCAAGAAGTTATTGACTCCCTTACCCAAATAAAAGGAGTAGGGAAGTGGACTGCAGAAATGATTCTGATTTTTACGCTTAATAGACCTGATGTATTTTCAATTGGCGATTTAGGATTAAGAAATGCAATAGCCAAACTTTATGGAATTATTGATAAGCAAAAAATGATTGAACTTTCAGAAACATGGAAACCACACAGATCAACCGCTTCCTGGTATTTATGGCGGTCTCTGGAAAACGACAAAAGATAATGCTATAGGTCAATTGATCAAGGGTATAATATATGCTAATATAGGTTATAACATGCCAAAAGCCTCAGATTACACAAGTCAGCAGATTCAAGTTTTAGAAGGTCTTGAACCGGTTAGAAAACGACCCGGAATGTACATTGGTTCTACAGATATTATTGGTCTTCATGAATCCTTACGTGAAATTATTGATAACTGTGTTGACGAAGCATTAGCAGGATTTGCAAAAAATGTTTGGATTTCTATAAATGCTGATGGTTCTGCAACAGTTGCCGATGATGGCCGAGGTATTCCTGTAGATATCATGCCTCAATTTAAAAAAAGCGCACTAGAAATTGTTATGACCAAACTTCATGCAGGAGGAAAATTTGGTGGAGGAGCATACAAAATTTCTGGAGGACTTCACGGAGTTGGAGCAGCTGTTGTAAACGCACTTTCTAAGAAAATGTGGGTTGAAGTAAAAAAAGGCAATAAAGTATATCGCCAAGTATATGAAATAGGTATACCAAAAACAGATGTTGAAGTAGTTAAAAATCCTGAATCACTTGCAATCTTTCCATTCAATCAAGCAGAGAATGGAACAACTACCAATTTTATTCCAGATACTACTATTTTCCAAACAGGTGAATTTGATTTTGCAATGGTGCAAAAAATGATTCGAGAAAGAGCATATTTAGTTCCTAAGATTTATTTCCACATGTATGATAGACGCCCCGGAAAAGAAAAAGAAGTAAATTATTATTTTGAAGGAGGAATTACCTCATTAGTTGAAAAAATTAACGAAAACAAAGAGCCGTTGCATGAATCAATAACCATAAAAAAAACAGAGGGAGATGTAGAGGTAGAAGTTGCCTTGCAATATAACAATGGCTACACAGAAAACGTAGAGTCTTATGTAAACGTTATTAACACAGTTAATGGGGGAACTCATTTAACCGGATTTAAAATGGCCTTAACCCGTGCAATTAATGATTACGGCAAAAAAATTGGCAGTTTTAAAGAAGAAGGCGATGCAATAGTTGGAGATGATACAAGAGAAGGATTAACCGCAGTTGTTTCTATAAAATTACCACAAGACAGGATTCAATTTGAAGGCCAAACAAAAGGAAAATTAGGAAATTCAGAAATCCAACCTTTAGTCCAAACAATAGTAAAGGACGGATTAAGTACTTATTTTGAGGAAAATCCACAAACAGGAAGAAAAGTATTAGAAAAAGTATATTTAGCAGCAAAAGCAAGACTTGCAGCAAGAGCAGCAAAAGAAGCAATTTTAAGAAAAGGGGCATTAGAAGGCTCAACACTTCCAGGAAAATTAGCAGATTGCCAAGAAAAAGATCCAAGTATTTCTGAATTATATTTGGTTGAGGGAGATTCAGCAGGAGGTAGTGCAAAACAAGGTCGAGACAGAAAATTCCAAGCTATTTTGCCACTGAAAGGTAAAATCTTAAATACCGAAAGATCAAGACTAGATAAAATGATCGAGCATGAAGAAGTTAAAAATTTAATTATTGCCCTTGGTGCCGGAATTGGAGATAGTTTAAAATTTGAAAAACTTCGATATCACCGAATCATTATTATGACCGATGCCGACGTTGACGGAGAACACATTGAAACACTTATCTTAACTTTCTTCTACCGCCATTTGCCAGAAATTATTAACCAAGGATATTTGTATATAGCAATGCCACCACTATTTAAAGTTGCAGCAGGTAAAGATGTACGATATGCATACTCAGAAGAAGAGAAAGAAACAGTGCTAAAAGAATTTCAGACAAAAAATTTACGTGGAGTCAGTGTACAAAGATACAAAGGTCTTGGAGAAATGAATCCTGATCAATTATGGGAAACAACAATGAATCCAAAAAACAGAATTTTAAAACAAGTAAAAATTGATGACGCAGAAGAAGCAGATGCAACATTTACTATGCTTATGGGAGACGAGGTTCCACCAAGAAAACAGTTTATTCAAACAAATGCGCATATGGCCATTTTGGATTTATAGTCAAAATAAACTGTGCTATAATAGTTTTTAATTAATTGAATTATGCCAGATTTTAATAAAATTTTAACTCCAGGCGATGTAGAGAACGGCATTGTTAATGCCATTATTGATATTCCAGAAGGATCTTCACTTAAAATAGAATATAACCGAAAACTTGGAATTTTTATGTTGGATCGTGTAGAACCAGATATTTTTGCAAAACCAGTTAATTACGGATTTATTCCAGCAACAAAAGATGCAGATGGTGATGAACTAGATGTTTTAATGATTTGCCACGAACCGCTTAGTACAGGAACGTTGGTTAGTGCAAGAGTGATTGGCGTATTTAAATTTGAAGATGATGGAGAAATAGATGACAAAATTGTTTGTGTTCCAGCAGACGATAGAAATACCGGAGATGCAATAAAAACTCTTGATGATTTAGAACCACGATGGAAGCAAAAAATTGAATTCCATTTTACTCATTATAAAGACTTTAAAAAACCAGGCTCTGGAAAAGTACTTGGATGGGGAAACATAGAAGAAGCTAAAAAAATTATCAATGAATGTATTGCCCGATTCAAAGAAGAAGGTTTCCCCAACAAATAAACTCATATGGCAGATATAGGCAAATTACAAAAAGCAGAAATTACTAGTGAAATGAAGCGAGCGTACTTGGATTACGCTATGTCTGTTATTGTCCAACGTGCACTCCCAGATGTAAGAGACGGATTAAAACCAGTTCATCGAAGAATTTTGTATGCAATGCATGAATTAGGTCTTGAACACAGTGCAAAATACAAAAAAAGTGCAACCGTAGTTGGAGAAGTTATGGGTAAATATCATCCACACGGAGATATGCCAATTTACGATGCCTTAGTTAGACTTGCACAAGATTTTTCCATGAGATATCCACTAGTTGATGGCCAAGGAAACTTTGGTTCTCTTGATGGAGATCCACCAGCTGCTATGCGTTACACAGAAGCAAGAATGGCAGCAATAACTAGTGAAATGCTTTATGACATGGAGAAAGAAACAGTTGATACCATTACCAACTTTGATTCAACCAGACAAGAACCAGTGTATCTTCCAGCAAAATTGCCAAATCTTTTGCTTATGGGAGCAGAAGGTATTGCTGTTGGTATGGCTACCAAAATCCCACCTCATAATTTAACAGAAGTTATTAATGCAGTTATTGCCATGATTGCAAAATCAAAAATTGTCAAAGAACCGGAAATAAAATTAACAACAGATATAACCTTAGAAGAACTTCTAGAGCATATTAAAGGACCTGATTTCCCAACAAAAGGAGCAATTTATGACATTAATGAAATAAGAAGTTTGTACTCAACAGGAAAAGGTAAAATTGTCATGCGAGGAAAAGCAGAAATTGAAGAAATCGGAAACGGAAAAAGCGCAATTATTATTACAGAACTTCCATACCAAGTTAACAAAGCACTCTTAGTTGCAAGAATTGCAGATTTAGCAAAAGAGAAAAAAGTAGAAGGCATTACTGATTTACGGGACGAATCAGACAGACATGGACTAAGAGTTGTTGTTGAATTAAAACGAGATGCAGCACCTAAAAAGGTATTAAATAATTTATACAAAAATACAGCACTACAAACAACTTTTGCAGCAAACGTAGTTGCACTGGTTAATGGAACACCACAAACTTTAACATTGAAAACTATTTTAGAAGAGTACGTAAAGCATCGATTTGTTGTTATTACTAGAAGATCTGAATTTGAATTAAGACAAGCAAAAGCAAGACTGCATATTTTAGAAGGACTTAAAATTGCGGTAGATCATATTGATGCTGTTATTAAAACAATTCGAGAATCCAAAGATCAGGAATCCGCAAAGCAAAACTTAATGACCAAATTTAAATTATCAGACCTGCAAGCAACTGCAATTTTGGACATGCAATTGCGCCGTCTTGCAGCACTGGAGCGACAAAAAATTGAAGACGAATTAGCGATGGTTAAAGAAACAATTGCATACTTAGAAGATCTATTAGCCAATCCTGCAAAAGTCTTGGCTGTTGCAAAAGAAGAATTAGAAAAACTAAGAGAAAAATATGGAGATGAAAGAAGAACACGAGTATACAAAGGAAAAGTAGATGAATTCTCAGAAGAAGACTTAATTCCAAATGAACCAACTGTGATAACAATCACAAATACTGGATACATTAAGAGACAAAGTACTACTTCTTTCCATACACAACATAGAGGAGGAAAAGGGGTCAAAGGCATGACTACAAAAGAAGAAGACGATATTATGAACATTCGTTATGGAGAAACACATGACAATTTGTTGTTCTTTACCAATAAGGGAAAAGTTTACCAATTGAAAGCATACGAAATAGGAGAAAGCTCAAGAACAAGTAAAGGAACTGCTATTGTTAATTTGTTAAATATTGAACAAGGAGAAAGAGTAGAAGCAATTATTAATTACAAAGGTAAAGTTGGTGGAACGTATGTCTTCTTAACAACCAGAAACGGTATTGTTAAAAAATCAAAACTTTCTGAATTTGAAAATATTAGAAAAAGTGGAATTGTTGCAATAAAACTAGATAAAGGTGATGAATTAGTTTGGAGTGCATTTACTAATGGAGAAGGCGATATTTTATTGGTTTCTAAAGATGGAAAAGCCATTCGTTTCTCAGAAAAAGAAGCAAGACCAATGGGAAGAGCAACACAGGGAGTAAGAGGCATTAAGATAGCAGAAACAGATGAAGTAATTAGTATGGATGTTATTAGTAAAGAAGACCGAGGAGCAGAACTGTTAACAATTATGGAAAATGGATTGGGTAAAAAAACCTTAGCATCAGAATTTAGAGGACAGGGCAGAGGTGGACAAGGTGTAAAAGTTGCAAATGTAACTGAAAAAACAGGAAAAGTAGTTGTCTCACAAATTATTCCTGCCAATTGCAGTTCTGTTATTATCACTTCAAAAAAAGGACAAGTTGTACAATTAACCATGAATTCAATTCCAAGACTTTCAAGAGCAACACAAGGAGTAATTTTAATGCGCTTCTCAAACGGCAGTGATAGAGTAGCATCTGCTACATGTGTTGAAACAAACGAAGCATAATGTTATACTAATTTCCGCATGCTCATAGACGGACGACTTCTTTCTCAAAAAATATTAGAAGAACTCTCAAAAAAGGTGTACAACCTCCAAGAAACGTACAACAAACAACCTCATTTAGCAATTATTAAGGTAGGAGATGATCCGGCAACAGCCTCATATGTTAGACAAAAAGAGAAAATGGGAAAACAAATCGGTGGACTTGTAAGTACCTATAATTATCCAGAAAGTGTTTCTCAAGAAGAACTCATGAAATCAATTAATTTTCTTCAAAAAAAAGGAGAAATTGACGGCCTTATTATTCAATTACCGCTCCCAAAACATTTAGATGAAGATGCACTCACTTTAGCAGTTGATGCAGATAAAGATGTCGACGGTTTTCGAGAGGATTCAGATTATGTTATGCCAATTGCAGCTGCAGTCATTCGAATTTTAGAAGACGTATTTGAAGAAGAAAGTGCAAAGAAAAATACAACGCTTAAAGAATTTACCAAATGGCTGAAAGAACAAAAAATTGTTGTTATGGGAAAAGGAAAAACTGGCGGCAGACCAATAATAGAAATTCTTAAAAAAATGAGTATTACACCGGTAATTGTTGATAGTAAAACGCAAAATAGAGAAGAAGTAACAAAATCAGCAGATATTCTTGTTTGTGCAGTAGGAGGCAAAGGAACCATTATAAATGAATCCATGATTAAAAAAGACGCAATTTTAATAGGCATTGGCATGCATATGGGAGCTGACGGCAAATTACATGGAGATTATGAGACAGAAGAAATTAGTCAACGTGCTGCATACTATACACCTGTTCCAGGTGGTGTTGGTCCTGTTAATGCTGCAATGTTATTTGTGAATGTTGTAAAAGCAGCAGGAAAAAATTTCCTTTCTTAAAATATACTCCAATTGTCATTTAAAAGTCATGCATGCTAAAAAAAACTACTTTATAATGAGTCCATTCATATGGACAAAGGGCAACAGGCGATCGTACTTCATAAAAAATATCAGGGCAAACTAGAAACCGTATCAAAAATAAAAATTAAAACCAAAGAAGATTTATCACTTGTGTATACGCCTCATGTAGCCGCAGTTTGTAAAGAGATTGAACAAAATAAAAAATTGGCAAATGAATTAACGCTGAAGGGCAGAACAATTGCAGTTGTTTCTGATGGTAGTGCTGTTTTGGGTTTAAGAAATATCGGACCAGAAGCAGCTATGCCGGTTATGGAAGGGAAAGCAATTCTATTTAAACAATTTGGAGGCTTAGATGCTTTTCCAATTTGTGTTGGGACACAAAATAATGATGAAATAATTGCTTTTGTCAAAAACTTAGCTCCAACATTTGCAGGAATAAATTTAGAAGATATAGAAGCACCACGCTGTTTTGATATAGAAAACGCATTGCAAGATATTGGCATTCCGGTTATGCATGATGATCAGCATGGGACTGCTGTTGTTGTTTTGGCTGGTCTTATGAATGCTGCAAAAGTTGTCGGTAAAAATTTTAAAGAATTAAAAATTGTTATAAGCGGTGCTGGCGCAGCCGGCATAGCCATTGCAAATATGCTTTTGTGCCGTTCTTTTGAAGAGGGTATTTGTGAAGCAGTCGGTAATTTATTACTCGTAGATAGTAAAGGAATAGTTAATAAAAGAAGAACAGATTTAAACCCATACAAAGCAGATATTGCTAAGCATTCAAATCCACAAAATCAGAGTGGAGATTTGCGTGATGCACTTAAGGGAGCTGATGTCTTTATAGGTGTATCCAGGGGCAACCTCGTAACTGCAGATGATATAAAACAAATGAATCCAGGAGCAATTGTTATGGCAATTGCAAATCCAACTCCAGAAATTATGCCGCTTGATGCAAAAAAAGGTGGAGCAGCAGTAGTTGCATCGGGAAGAAGTGATTTTCCAAATCAAATTAATAATTGTCTTGTTTTCCCGGGTATTTTTAAAGGAGCGTTAGCGGCCAATGCAAAACGAATAACAAATGAGATGAAACATGCAGCAGCTGTTGCTTTGGCAAATACGGTAAAAAATCCAACTGCTGATTATATAATCCCATCTGTTTTTGAACCAAATCTTGCGGACATTGTTGCAACTGCAGTTGCTAAAGCTGCATAAGTTTACAAGAATTTTTTTTGTGAATTTATTCAG
>DASVYQ010000066.1:0-2031 GCA_036392095.1 Patescibacteria group bacterium | reverse complement strand
CATCCAAAACTTGCCTCCAACATATTTAAAATCTTTCCATCGACGTTTTCATCAAATTTACGAGCAAACAAACCTTTACTACCTAACAAAAACCTCGCATCTATAGTGGTAAAATCTCTTGGACGTAACTTTATTGTTCCTGATGGAATCCAATCGATTGTTCTTTGATCATCGTTGATGAGGACTGGTTTATAACTTGTATTCATTAATACCGTCTGGAAAAAACCTTCATCGGGAATAAACGTATTGCGATAAAATCTTTTAAACTTATTTACTTCAGGAGAAAAACTAACAAATTCACAAAATTTTCTACTAAGTATCATCCACTGATTTCCTATGTATGGGGTGACATCTGGAAGATACCTTCTTTTAAAAGGAGTTCGTAGTATTTTGCTTCCAAATTCAAAAACAAAGTTTTCTATTCGATATAATGTATCAAATCGGATTTTTCTTTGATCAGCAACTTTAAGAAAATCTTTCCCGTAATTTTGTTTGAGAAAATTTATAATTTGAGATTGAGATTTAAGAGGGAAATCCTGACCACTCAGGTTAATAAAAAATTCCCACGTTGATCCCATCTTCAATAATTCTTGGATTCCACGTAGTTCCGCATCTATTAAGCTATAACCTCCCCACAAAGTATTCTTACTTTTAATCATTTTTGCGTTGGGATACGCTGACAAAAAATCTTTTATTTGTTTTTGTAAAGCAATACCAGATTTTTTATCAACATGAATAAGATAATAGTTTTCTGCATGATAAATTGCCCGAAAAAGTCTCTTAAACTGATTCGGGTACCTATGTACCATAATAAAATATGCAATCATAATTTTTAAACCTATAGACTAACTTAGCAGGAACAACAAAGATCTGCATTTATTCTCTTGATTTTGCCTCTTTTACTTCAATACTTTTCCCATCAATTTCTGAATGATTAAGCTCTTTCATTGCTTTTTTAGCTTCTTCTTCTGTTGCCATTTCAACAAAGCCAAAACCTTTTCCAAGTCCTGTTTGCCTATCCATAATGACCCTCGCTGAGATAACTTTGCCAACTTTTGAAAAATGTTCTTCAAGCTGTGAGTTAGTAACACCATGTGCAAGTCCACCAATAAACAAATTATTTCTCATTTGTAATCCTCCTTTCATTCAAAGATATATTTTTAGTTTTAATTTTTATTAAATTTTGCAGAAAATGGCACTTTCGTCCTAGATTTGTCATCCATGTGTTCTTACTAATGAGTAGTATGGAAAATCCATTTTTACGTATTTTATGCTGTATTGTCATGCAAGAAAACGAATTTTGAAGAATTATTGTAGAAAATAGAAAGAAGGTATAAAAAGGTCCTGTTGCTTTAATGCCTAATAAATATTACTGCAATCGATCCAAATTGGTTTACTTGTTTATTATAACACTTCTGGGTAATAATTGTTTGAGCAATGCTAATAAAAGAAGTGTATACGCAAAGAGCTATAGTATACAATTTACTACATAAAAATAGAGTTTTGCAATTTTTCTGTTTGCTCTATATCATAATAAAGAAAGATCTTTTGTCATACTTCTGCTATGAAGTTGAAAATCAATAAATATATTAATAATTCCGATTTAACGATACAAAAAGTTTTTACAACAAAAAAACGCCCATTTGTTGCTATCCAATTTGGAGTAAGTTTAGATGGCAAAATCGCTACACGTACTGGGGATTCAAAATGGATAAATAATGAAGATGCACGAGAATTTAGTCGCAAACTTCGTAGTAAATATCAAGCAATTTTGGTTGGAATAAATACTGTTATTGCAGATAATCCTCATCTTGGGGTGAGAATAAAGGGACTAAAAGATCCTCTTAGAATTATACTTGATCCTAAATTGAGAATTCCTCTAGATAGTAAAGTTTTACGAGACAGCAATGTGCTAATTATTACCACAAAGCAGGCAGAAAATGAAAAATTAAACGTATTGCAAAAAAAAGGTATTGAATATATTGTATTTAATACACAAACAATACAGATTAAAGAATTACTTAATAAGCT
>DASVYQ010000065.1:0-8683 GCA_036392095.1 Patescibacteria group bacterium | reverse complement strand
TTGGATATCATCTACATTAATAACTTCAAGAATTCTATTTTTTTCCTTTTCAAAAAGAGCAGGAAATTCTTTCGAATAAGGAAATAGCTTTAAATTACTCATAGTGCGTAAACGATATTAGCACAAGTAGATTAAATATTCATTAACTTATGTCCTTATTATTTCTACAGGCTGAAGGGTAATTTTTGTAAAATTGACCTTATTTAGTAAAAAATAGACTTGGTTTGCAGTAAATTTGCTTTATTTATCAATACTTTTTCTGCATTCCGGGTATATTTTTTAAAGTATTTATATTTTCCCTATTGACAATAATTTTTTACGGGTGTATAAAATAAGTAATCTTCAATGTTGAAGCCCCAGAGAACAAAGACGTCCTCACCAAGTTTTAAAATATGCCAAAAACAGCAACACAAACAAAATCAACAATTCCAAGTGTTCCAGAAAACGCTCCATTAAGAAATTTCTTAGAAATCCCCTATGATTTATTAGAAGAAATGAATTTGACTGCAAAAGCCAAACGAGACACAGTTTCCCCAGAAGACCAAGAAGCAGAATACAGAGAATATCTCCAAAACGAAAAAAGAATTAAAGCAGTTACCCTTTGCTTTACCGATATAGAAGGTAAATTGCACATGTTGGATTATGATAAAAAGTTTTTGTTAGATAGTGCAGATAATTTAACCTTTGACGGCTCATCAATTAGAGGCTTTACCCAACAAAGTGAATCAGACTTGCGCCTTAGTATTGACTGGACCAGCTTTATTTGGCTGCCTGTAGACATTTTTGGCCCAGGCAAAGTTGTTATGTTTGCAAACATTATGAATAGAGCTCGTGGCCAGTACGAATCTGACTTTAGAGGCATTTTGCAAGCATACACAAGAGAATTAAAGAAAAAACAAGATTTAACAGCATTTGCATCTGCAGAAATTGAAGGATTTTTGTTAGACGGAGTAAATGCAGAACAAAACTTTAATAGTAAAGAAGGATTTTCATTAATTTCTACCGGTGGCTACTATCATTCATTACCACTAGATAAATTAAAGCAATTTATTGACGCATCTGCCGAAGCTCACAGAGCAATGGGCTTTAAAAATGAAAAAGATCATCCAGAAGTTGCCCCTAGTCAGTTTGAACTTAACTTTTCTTACGCAGAAGCTCTTAGAGCTTGTGATCAAATTCAGTTATACAAATTAGTTTGCCGACAAGTTGCTAATAAAATGGGCATGACTGCAAGCTTTTTGCCAAAACCAATTGTTGGCGTAAATGGAAGCGGCATGCATACCAACTTCTCTCTGGCAAAGGGTGGAAAAAATATTTTCTATGGAGGTAAAGAAGGAAAAGACGGATTATCCCCAACTGCATGGGACTTTTTAACCAGAGTATTAAATCATGCACAAGAAATCTGCTTAGTCTTAAACAGTAGTGTAAATGCATATAGAAGACTTGATCCACACTTTGAAGCACCAAACCAAATTAAAGTAAGTCCAATTGATAGAGGAAGTATGATTAGAATTCCGGTTGGAAACGAAAAAACTTCTCGAATTGAAGTAAGAAGTGTTGCTCCAGATGCAAATCCGTATTTAGTGCTGTACACATTAATTAGAACAGGATTAGAAGGAAACAAATTAGTATTAGGTAAAAGACCACGAGAAAAATTCTTGCCAGGCAATATTTATGATGCAATGAGATTTTTTGCAAAAAGTGATTTTGTAGCAAAGATTTTGGGACAGGGAAACAAAGAAAAATATCTTAAATTTAAGCAAGCACAGGCAGATAGATGCGCAAAAGAATTGGGAACAAAAGTAAAAACAGGTGAAGTAGTATTTCATCATGAAGTCACCAATCAGGTCCTCTGGAACAACTTCTAAACTGAAGTCAGCACAATATTAAGATTATTGGAGGTCAGTGATTTTGTTAAATAACCAAAGAAGAAGAAGTCCTATAACAAGAGAGATAATTGCAGATGAAATAATTGGCATTTGATCAAAAATTCCCCACAATCCTCGCCAAACAAGTACAACTCCTAATAAAATAACTACCTGAAAAATTGCTCTATGTTTTTTGGCCCTAGCCACAAAAAACTTTTGAAAAAAATTTAATTCTGTGGTTACAGCAGCTTCTTCTGCAACAACTGTTTGCTCTTTTTCTAAAATTTGCTTAATTGCAGGCTTAATTTTAAGTAAGGCTTCTGCTTCTTGAGTAATCTTTTTCTCTTCTTGAAGAATTTGTTTTTCTTTCTGCGCAATTTCTTTTAAAATTGTATCCCCTGTAGACATATTAATATTATATTCTTTCTTTGCCGTGATACAATAGGGATATGACAATTTCTCTTCTTATTATTCTTGGAGTAATAGTTATAGGCTTTATAATTATTTTGTTCTTTATTAACTATAAATTGTCTAATCAAAAATCTACGCTAGACCCAACATTAATTGAATGGATTAAAAGCATGCAGCAATCGGTTAACCATAATTCACTGCAAATGACCAAAGTGTTGCAAGAAAACAGCAGACAATTGAATGAAAGATTAGACAAGGCAGCATATGTTATTCAAGAAGTTAATAAAGAAGTAGGCAAAATGACAGAAATTGGCAGAAATATGCAGGAATTGCAGGATTTTTTAAAAAGTCCAAAACTAAGAGGCAATATTGGCGAGCAAGTATTAAAAGATTTAATTTCTCAAATTTTTCCAAAAAACAGTTTTCATTTACAATATCAGTTTAAAACAGGAGACAAGGTAGATGCAGCAATTCAAACCGATGCAGGAATTTTGCCAATAGATTCTAAATTTCCAATGGAAAATTTTCAAAAATATGTAAAAGCAAAAACAGAAGAAGAAAAGCAAATGTATAAAAAAGAATTTGAAAAAGATGTTAAAAAACATATAGACGCTATTGCCAAAAAATACATTTTGCCCGATGAAGGCACTATGGATTTTGCCTTAATGTATGTACCAAGTGAGGCGGTTTTTTATGAAATTGTAAATATAGATAGTCTTATTGAATATGCCAGAACAAATAGAATCTTTATTGTTTCCCCTAGTACCCTTTATGCTCATTTACAAACAATCTTACTTAGTTTTGAAGGCAAAAAAATTGAGGCAAAATCGAAAGAAGTATTTAAATTACTAAGAAGTCTGCAAGTTGATTACACGAAAGTTAATGAATCTATGGATGTATTAGGAAAGCACTTAACCAATGCTTCAAGTCAATTTCATAATGTCCAAAAAGGCATTTTAAGCTTTGGCAATAAATTATCTACTACAAAAACCTTAGAAAAAACCCAAGAAGAATTAGAATTAAATTAATACCCGGTAAAATGGTCTACTTTTATTTTTCCCTCTTCTATTCCCATTTTCTGTAACAATTCCACAGTCCCATCTACCATTGGCGGAGGACCAGCAACCATAAAAGTAGGTTTGGATAAATCTTGCACATATTTTTTTATAAGTTCTTCTGAAATTCGGCCTTGCTCCCCTTGCCAATTTGATCTCTCCGGATGACTAATAGTATAAATAACTTTTATATTAGAATTCTCTTTTTCTGCACTTTGTAATTCTTCTAAAAAAACCGCTTCTTCAACTGTTGAAAAAGAAACAAAAAGCGTTAACGTAATTTGTAGTTGTTTTTTTGCAGCAAAGGTAAGCATACTATGAAACGGTGTTATCCCAATTCCACCGGCTAGTAAAACTCGGGGAGTTGTGTCTTCTTCTGGCAATAAAAATCCACCCATTGGTCCAAAAAACTGTACATTTTCTCCTGGTTTTAAACTTGAGAAATATTTTTTAAAATCACTCACTTTTGTTGAGTCATCTGAAATTTTAGTGGTAATCATGAGGTAATTTTCTAAGGGAGAAGAACATGTAGTAAATAATCTATAACTTCCCTTGTCATCTGTTGGTGTAATAGGTAAAGTTACTCTTGTATATTGTCCTGGTTTAAATGAATAATCCGGATTTTTTGTTTTATCAAAGTAAAAAGAATATGTTTCTTTTGCAACTTGCTCTTTTTTTAGAAATGGAAGCATAAAAGGTGCTGGCATAGGTGGAAATATAATACTCATTTTTGCCCTATCTTGCAAATTAAGACAAAAGCTACTATTATACCTGTATGCAAGGCATTAAAGGGCTTATTATTGCAGCAATCATTATTGCAGTAGTAATTGTTGGCGGAGTTTTTTTCTTTGCAAAGCAAAACCCGAATGCATCAAATGGTAATCCAGCACCAACTCAAACAGCTCAGCAAACAGATAACGCAACAATAATTACACTTTCAAAATCTGGCTTTGCACCAAATAATTTAACAATTAAAGCAGGAACTACAGTTAAATGGGTAAATGACAGCGGCGCAGCAGGACAAATTGATTCTGATCCACACCCTGTTCATACATCGTATCCTCCAATGAATTTTCAGGCATTTAGTAATGGCTCATCAGTTGAATTAGTTTTTGATAAGCCAGGAACCTATCATTATCACAATCATCTTAATCCTTCTCAAACCGGAACAATTACTGTCCAATAATATTCTTTTTCGATTATTCTTTGTGCTACAATAATATGCTATGTCGGATAAAAGACAATTAAATCCTCAACAAGTAGAAGCTGTAACATTTGGAGATGGTCCTCTTTTGATTATTGCCGGTGCGGGAACAGGTAAAACAACTGTTATCACTGAGCGAATTAAACATTTAATTTTAGAGAAAAACGTTTCACCTAGTAATATTTTAGCACTCACCTTTACCGAAAAATCCGCAGCAGAAATGGAAGAAAGAATTGATGTTATTTTACCCTATGGATATTCTCAGATGTGGATAGAAACCTTTCATGCTTTTTGCGATAGAATTTTGAGACTTGAAGCATTACAAATAGGTCTTGATCCAAATTATAAATTAGTTACAGAAGCAGAGTCTGTACAGTTTTTAAAAAAACATTTATTTTCTTTAAATCTTTCTTATTTTAGACCGCTTGGAAATCCTAATAAATTTATTCAAGGTTTATTACAGCATTTTTCAAGACTTAAAGATGAAGATGTTACGCCAAAAGAATATTTAGATTTTGTAAAAAAAATTACTTCTAAAAAAGCAGAATCAGAAGAAGAACAATTAGAACAACAAAAAATTTTAGAATTATCACAAAGCTTTGCTTCTTATGAGGAATTAAAAATTAAAGAAAGCATAATGGATTTTTCTGATTTAATTGCTAATACTGTCAAACTTTTTAGAGAAAGACCAAATGTTTTAGCAAAATATCAAAAAATGTTTGAATATATTTTGATTGATGAATTTCAAGATACGAACTTTGCACAAAACCAACTAGCAATACTTTTGGCAGGAAAAAAACAAAACATTACTGTTGTTGGAGATGACGATCAGGCAATTTATAGATGGCGTGGTGCAGCAATTTCCAACATGATTCAGTTTAAAAAACATTTTCCAAAAACGAAAATTGTTACATTAACAAAAAATTATAGATCTACACAAAATATTCTAGACACTGCATATACAGTAATTCAACAAAATAATCCTGACAGATTAGAAGTAAAAGAAAATATAAATAAAAAATTGGAATCTTTAAGAAAAACAAATGGAGAAATCCCAGATTTATTATTGTATGATCATGAAGAACAGGAAGCAGATGGTGTTGCAAAAAAAATTGAGGAATTAGTAAAAAAGAAAAAATATAAATATAATGATTTTGCAGTTTTAGTTAGAGCAAACGACCATGCACTCCCCTTTATTAAAAGCTTTGAACATTTTAAAATTCCCTATCAATTTTTAGGACCTGGTGAATTATTTCAGCAAGAAGAAATAAAAGATTTAATTGCATATTTAAAAGTTTTAACTAACTATGATGATTCGGCTGCTCTTTATAGAGTGCTTTGCATGGATATTTTTGCCATAGATCCAGCAATTATTGCAACACTTTTAAACACGGCAAAAAGAAGAAACGTATCATTATTTTCTTTATTTTCACAATTAGATACCATTGCAATAAAACAAGAAGATAAAGAGAAAGTATTAAACGTTTTTGAAATAATTAAAAATCATTTAGCATTAGTTCCAAAAGAAACAGCCGGACGAATATTATTTAATTTTATAAAAGAAACAGGAATTATTAAAAATATAATGAATCCTACTACTCCGCTTGAGGAACAAAAGGCAATTAACATAACAAAGTTTTTTGAAAAGATTAAATCTTATGAAACTATGCAGGAAACATCATCTGTTTTTATAGTTTTAGATTGGATAGAACTGTCTATGCAAATGGGAGAAAGCCCACAAGCAGCAGCAGCCGATTTTAGTAATACAAATGCAGTAAACATTTTAACAATCCATGCAAGTAAAGGGTTGGAATTCCCTGTTGTATTTATGGTTAATCTTGTAAAAGATAGATTCCCATCAAGAGAAAGATCTGAGCAAATTCCACTTCCTCAAGAAATTATTAAAGAAGTATTGCCAATGGGAGATTATCATACAGAAGAAGAAAGAAGATTGTTTTATGTAGGAATAACCCGTGCAAAAGATATATTATTTATGACTGCTTCTAAATTGTACGGACAAGGAAAACGCGAAAGGAAATTATCTCCATTTGTATTAGAAAGTCTGGGACTTGAAACGGTTGAAAAAATAAAGATGCAAAAAGAAAAAGCATCTTTGCAATTATCTTTGCTTGATTTATTTCCAGAAAGCAAAGCAGAAACAGCAATTCCTGGTGCACAAATTTTAGAAAAAAGACCTGTACTCGTTTCTTATCTTTCATATTCACAAATTCAGACATTTGACGTTTGCCCTTTACATTACAAATTAAAATATATTTTAAAAATTCCTTCCTCCCCAACTCCTGCAACAGCATTTGGACAGAGTGTTCATGCTGCATTGCGCGATTTCTATTTTAGAAAGAAAAATAATATAGAAACAGACTTTAAAGACATAGAACAAATTATAAAAAACACGTGGATATCTGAAGGGTATTCAAGTATTGATGAAGAACGAAACGCATATAAAAAAGCGATCGATGTTGTTACCAAATATTTAACCCAACATTTTAATCCAGAAAATTTGCCATTAGAACTTGAATTGCCTTTTGAATTTTTTATTAACAGACTACGAGTTGGAGGAAGAATAGATAGAATAGATACGTTGCCAGATGGAACAATAGAAATTATTGATTATAAAACAGGAACTAATATTCCAGAAGAAAAAGATTTAAAGAAAAACCTGCAACTAACAACGTATGCACTTGCGGCACTTAACATTAGAGAATTACAAAAAAAGCCAGATCAAGTAAAACTTTCTTTATACTACTTGGAAGCAGATAAAAAAATAACTACTACCAGAACGATGGAGCAGCTAGATGCAGCAAAACAAGAAATTGCAGAAAAAGCAAAAGAAATTTCAGAAAGCGATTTTCTCTGCAGCAAGTCCTTTTTGTGCCGGAATTGTGAATACAGCATGCTCTGCTCAGCCTCGTAATTTGGTTTCGAAGCTCCTTTTTGGTAAAATAGAAGTATCCTAGGAAGAAGCTTCACTACCCTTTTGAAAAAAAGGGAGGAAAGTCCAGACAGGTGTAAAATCGGGGATGGAACGTAAGTTCCGACTAGAAATAGCTGGTGTTGCAGTCTTTTACCCACATATAAGACTGCAAACAGATGCTGAATTGACAGCATTTGAGAGCAACAGAGACGAGTGGGAGTGAAACGGGCAATCCTACCTGCTGCAACTTCCGAACGGTGCGTTTAAAGGTATTTTACCCTTGCACCAAGGTGCGAAGGCATAGAGAGATTGTGATTAAAACAGAATCTGGCTTATTCACTTCCTAGGATGTTTTTTTACTATTTACGCGGTCTAAAGAAAACTCCAAAAGCAATTTAATAATTGCAGCAACCGGCACTGCTAAAATAAGACCCAAAAGTCCAGCCAAATGTCCTCCTGCAATTACTGCAAAGAATATAAAAAACGGCGGCAGTTTCGTAATTTGTTCCATAATGTGTGGAATTAATAAATAATCTTCTAATTGTCTAAATACAAAATATATTCCAGCAACAATAAGGGCTGCCTGAATTGGAGAAAGTCCAAAATTTGCTCCACCTGCAACTAATGCGACAATTGTTGCAACTGTTCCCGCAGTTACTGGACCAATAACAGGGACAATTTCTGCAAACCCGGAAAAAATGGCAATTGTTAAGGCAAATTTAACACCAATAATACTTAGTGCAATAAATTGAACTAAAGACATAATAAAAATTAATAAAACTTGCCCTCTTAAATAACCACTTAAAACAGCATTAATTTTACTTAACAACGTATCTACATCTGCTCTGTACTTGTGAGGAATAAAAGTAAATAATTTATTAACAAATGATTCTCCATCTTTTAAGAAATAAAATCCTGAAAATAAGAAAATAAAAAAACTAATAACTCTGGAAATTGTTTGGTTTGCAACAAGAAAGGACGATGGGGATTGAATAATAGTTACGAATCTTGATTTTTTTAAAGCTATTAATAAATCAAAAATAATTGGACGAATCCAATCAGGTAGTGTTTTTGCTTGTACTCGTGCACTTTCTAAAATAGTATTTGTTACTTTAGTAATATCTATAGATTCAAGTGCAATTCTTCGAGACAATGCAACACTTATGACAACAACAATAAGTAAAAGAAGTGAATAAATAAGCGCTATGCCAAA
>DASVYQ010000064.1:0-9166 GCA_036392095.1 Patescibacteria group bacterium | reverse complement strand
TAGAAGGAAATATTGCAAATGCAGAAAATTTCATGATTCTTCCAATCTTAGCAGCAGCATTTCTTGTCTGGAAATATCTTGAGAAAAATAGTATTGTTTTGCTTTTTCTAGCAGGTTTATTACTTGGAACATCATTTTTATTTAAAGTGGTTGCAGTATTTGATTTTGGAGCATTCTTCTTATTTATTTTTTTTGTACAGTACAAAAATTTTAAAAACATTCTCAAGCAAATTATTCCTCTTTTTTTATTTGGTATTAGTTTTACAATTCCAATTTTTGCAACATTGTTCTTTTTCTATTCTCAAGGAATATTAAAGATTGCTCTGCAATCAATGTTTTTTAGTAATATTGGGTATGTAGGTTGGGGGAATACATTTATTATCCCTCAAGGACTTCTTATAGTTAAGTTATTTATACTTGCAGCATTTTCACTTATAATTTTTCTCAAAAGAAAAAAACTTTCTTTAACAAATATTTTTATTCCATTATGGTTTGCATTCTCATTATTTAGCGCTTATTTTTCTCAAAGACCTTATACTCATTATGTTTTAGTTCTTTTATCAAGTAGTTGTCTGCTTCTTGGATTATGCTTCATTGCTAAGAAGTTACAATTATTACTAAGTACTATTGCAATTATTATTTTTGCTTTTATTTTTGTTACATTTGAACTATATAACAATCTGCCAAGAAGTTTCTACACTTATTATGCTAATTTTGTTTCATATATTGTTGGACAAAAAAGCACACAGGAATATTATGCTTTCTTTGATAAAGTAACACCTCGTGATTATACATTAGCTGATTTTATAAACTTACATAAAAGATCAGGAGATCAAATATTTGTTTGGGGAAACAGTGGACAAGTTTACAAATTAACTAATACTCTTCCTATTGGGAAATACATTGTTGCTTATCATATTACATCAACTCCACAAATCTTTGACTCCGAAAAAGCATTGCTTGAAAAAACTCGTCCAAGATTTGTTATTATACTTCCTAATCAATCTGATATACCTTTTAGTTTAAGAGGATATAAAGCATTATTCTTTATTGAGAATGCATCAATATATGCGAAAGTTTTTTAAACCAATTTTAGAAGATAATATAACCAAATGGGGAATACTACTTAGTTTCCTTTTTATTTTTTTGGGACTTTTAATTACAATTATTTTTTTTAGAGAACTTCCTCCTTTTTTACCAATTTATAATAAACTTCCTTGGGGATATGCTCGCATAGGAACCAAGATTGAAATCTTTGTACCTTTACTTATTTGCATTGCTGTTACAGTTGGCAATAGCATAATAAGTACAAAAATTTATGAAAAAGTCCCTCTTTTATCAAGAATACTTTGTGCAGCAGCGTTAGGAGCAAGTATTTTGTATTTAATTTTTATTGCTCAGTTAATTTATTTAGTTAAATAATTCATGCAATTACAAGTTATTTTATTACCGTTACTAGCATCTTTTATTGCAACAGCAATTTTAGTTCCGTTTTGTATTCCATTTATTAAAAAATTTAAATTAATTGATGATCCCAAAACACATCAACACCCAGCAATGCTTCATAAAAAACCAATCCCACGAGGGGGAGGTATCCCATTATTTTTAGGAGTAGTATTAGCTGGAATATTTTTTCTTCCAATCACAAAAATTACCATTGGTCTTTTTATTGCAGGACTTATAGCCCTTATTGTAGGAACATTAGATGATAGATATGATCTTTCCAGATATTTTAGATTCGGAATGAATTTCCTTTGCGCAATTATTGTCGTTGCTGCTGGAGTTAGTTTCCCATTTGTGACAAACCCTCTCGGAGGAATTTTACATTTAGATATTTTTAAATTGAGCATTCTAGGAATTTCTATTTCTCTATCCCAAGTTTTGGCTGTTCTTTGGATTGTTTGGGTTATGAATATGCTTAATTGGAGTAAAGGAGTCGATGGACAAATGCCAGGAGTTGTTGCAATTTCTGCTTTTATTATTGGTATGTTAAGCCTGCGCTTTCCTCTTGCTGAACAATCAACATATATTTCTGCAAATATTTCTTTTTTAATTACTGGCGCAGCACTTGGATTTTTAATTTATAACTTCTATCCTGCAAAAATTTTCCCAGGATACGGAGCAACTGCTATTTATCTTTTACTCGCTTGTATTTCACTTATTGCAAGTGTTAAATTAGCAACTGCTATTTTAGTTATGGGTGTTCCTCTTATTGATGGCGTATTTACTTTATTTAGAAGAATTTTCTCTGGGAAATCTCCTTTTTGGGGAGATAAAAAACATCTTCATCATATCTTACTTAATTTAGGATTTAGTCAAAGATCTGTTGCTTTTGCATATTGGCTATTTTCTGCAGTTCTTGGAACTATTTCATTAACACTATCGAGTAAAGGGAAATTATTTGCTATTATTATGTTAGTTGTAGTAATTGGTGGAACATTATTATTTTTACATGCAACTATAAATAAAAAGAATGAATAAAATTGCATACTATACATTAAAACTAATGAGACCAAAACAGTGGATAAAAAATTTTGCTGTTTTTGCAGCTATTGTTTTTACAGGACAATTATTTAATGGCCTTCCTTTTTTACGAGTGATCTTAGCTTTTATTGTTTTTTGTGGATTATCTTCTGCTGTATATGTTATTAATGATATTTTTGATATTCAAAAAGACAGAATGCATCCCTTTAAACGATTCCGACCTTTGGCAAATGGAGACTTATCTATTTTCTATGCTCTTTTTATTTTTCTTGCTCTTTGTGTCGGTTCTCTTATTTTAAGTTTATTTGTAAACGGAACATTCTTTTTATTAGTTCTTGTATATCTTGGATTACAGCTTTCGTACTCAATGGTTATAAAAAATATTACAGTTTTAGATATTCTCGCATTAGCAGCAGGATACATTTTACGAGTATATGCTGGGGAAATTGCAGGTGGATTTCATATTTCTGTTTGGTTAGTATTAACTACAGTTGCCTTATCTCTCTTTTTAGCTGTTGGTAAAAGGAGGACAGAATTAACACTTATTTCTGGATTTTCTGATAAACAAATTGCTGCAACAAGAAAAACACTCTCACATTATTCAGAAAGATTACTAGATGTTTATGCTTCAATGTTCGTAACTTCAACATTAATTTTTTATTCTTTCTTTACTTTTTTGGAAGATCCACATGGATTTAAAATTTCTATAGGAATTTTATTACCAGACTATCTTCCCTATTATTTCCAAAGAAAATGGCTTATGATTACCATTCTCCCGGTTGTTTATGGATTAATGCGCTACTTACAAGATATTTATGAAAAACATGAAGGAGAAAGTCCAGAAAAAGTTTTCTTATCAGACATACCCCTTTTAACTTCTGTTATTACGTGGCTTATTTTAGTTGTTGTTGTAATTTACTTTATTAAAGGTTAAAACTTATTTGTCTGAGCATAAGAACTACTTACCCATCCTAGCTTCCCATCTGAAAGTTTAATTTGGAACCAACCAGATGTTTGATTTACTAATGGATATGTTTCTCCAGGATGTACTTGTGCTATTTCATTGCCTCCCAAAGAGGCTTCGTCTCGTACTCTTAGAAATCCTGTTGGAGTTGAAAGAATTGTTACTGTTGGTTCTAATGATGCAGATGGCGATGCAAGGGGTTGAGATTGCGCTGAAGCACTTGAGGAAGCACTTGTAACATCTGTTGCTAAATAAATTAATGCATTTAATTTATATCCCAAAACGCCATGAATCCTAATTGTTTTTGATTTATACCCGTCTTTTGAGACAACAATATCATGATCAGAATCTGTAATTGATGATACCAATTGAGGAGTTGCTCCAACTGAATTATTATCTACAGAAATATCTGCCCCATAAGGGAAAGATGTAATAAATAATTGAGCAAGATTTGACTGACCAATTTTACTCAGCGTTATAACGCTGCCGCTTGATTTTCCAACATCACCAAATGTTCTATCTACAACAGTTAATACGGACGGATTTATTGTAATTCTATCTTCATACGTGGGAAGCGAAGAATCAAGCGGCACTAGTTTAAGTGTATTGTCCCCAACAGGCAACATGTCTGTTGCATCACACTTACACAATGGCGTTTTCCCCAATGGTTTTCCATTTAGATAAACCGTACTCGCAGGAAGCGATGTTACTTGTAATGCTCCTTTTCCATTATTTTGTTTCAGGAAAAAAAAACTAAATATTGCAAAAACAATAATAGCTAATAACACAGGCAGCAAAAAAAGTAAGAGCTTTCGCATAGATAAAGGATAGTAAAACTATACCACAAATATGGATTTGAGGAAATAAATTAGATTATTCCTCTATATCTTTTGGTGAAATTGCTTGTACAAATTTTATCACTCCATTTTGGATTTGATTAATGTAAATATTTTTTTGCGGATCATTCGATTTATTTGTAAAGGTAATATAACCCGTAACCCCATTAAAATTTTCTATCGCATGCATTGCTTGGGCAATATCCTCATGAGATGTCCCTCCTGCTTTATTTATTGCTTGCAAAATAATATTTGTTGCATCATACGAAAGAGCAGCAATATCATCTGGAGTTGTCTTAAATTGTTTTTGATATGTAGTAACAAAATCATGCGTTACAGGATTTGTATTTTGTTGATTAAAATGACTACTTATATAATATCCATTACAATCTTGTCCACATACTTTTATCATTTGTTCTCCTCCCCAGGAATCACTTCCAACAATGGAAATTTTTATATTTTGTGTATGTATAGCATGAATAATGCTTACTGCATCATTTGTATATGCTGGTAAAAAAATCATATCTGGTTTTTTTTGCATAAGCATTGCTAATTGCTGAGAAAGATTTTGAGGATTATTAAATCCAATTACATCAACAATTACTCCATGAGTATTTTTAAAATAAGATGAGAAGAAATCTGCTTGTTGTTTTAATACCTGAGTTTTTGCATCATAAATGATTGTAGCTTTATCGGCTTTTAAAATATTTGATGCAAAATAGGCTAAGGATTTTTCTTGAAAGCTCTCAGTAAATCCTGCTCTAAAAATATATGTTGATGGTTTGTTATTAATTAACGTTATATTATCTTGTGTTGACCAAGGTGAAATAAGCACAACCTTTTCTCTCTCTGCAACTTTTGCAGCTGCTTGAGCATAGCTACTTGCATTTGGACCAATAATTGCCGCTACATGCTCTCTATTTAATTGGGAAACATCATTCTCAGTCTCTGAAACTGAACTTTTATTATCAAGAGTAATTAAATGTATAGGATATCGTACTCCTGCTACCATTACTCCTCCGGCTGCGTTTACTTCATTTACTGCCAACTCAACTGCCTGCTTACTTGATTGCCCAACAGATTTCATAGAACCAGATAGTTCAGCTATTAATCCTATTCGTATTTCATGTTGGCTTAAAAAAACATCGTCTAATCCCAAGGAAAATAAAAGAGCAATACAAATAATAAAAAATAATGGAAGCCAAAAAAATTTTCGTCTAAAAAACTTCTTCATGGGTTTTCTTAAGCATTACACAGCAGATTTTATTTTGCAAGATGTGGCTATTTCCCACCAATCAATTGAACCAAATTATTATCTAAATCATAAAATGTAGCAAAATATTTATCCATTGTAGGAGCTTTAAATGGTTTTGCAAAAAATTTTACTCCTTTTTTTTCTAATATTTCATAGGTTTCTAATACGGAATCAACAACAAAGTTAAACATATGCCTATGAATATCTTGATTTTTTCCATGAACCTCTGAATGTTGACCTATCCACAAATATACATTCCCAACCATAAAGCCAACCCCTGTGTCATCTGGATGATTTAACTCTTCTTCAACTTGTAAATCTAACGTTTCTTTATACCAATTAGCAAGAGCTCTGAAATTTTCTGACCAAATTAAAATTGCAGAAATATTTTTGACTAACATATTAGGAAGCTACATGAATTAACCCGCCAGTTGATTGACCAAGAAAAATTGCTTCATATTGATCTAGCGGAGGCAAATTAACCATCATTGCATCAAAATTGGAAAAAAGAATTTTTGTTTTAAATTCTTTATCCAGAATCTTTTGTTTAAATTGACATCTATCAATATTCCCGGAAAGAATCACATTCTCTCTGTTTGCAATGGCATCAAAAACAGATTCTGGTAAATATTCAACATTTTTAATAACAATTAACCTTTCATGTATATCAGTTATCTTTTGCAACGAAGAAAAAAATAAATCAACGGCATCTGCTTTTACTAATAAGCATTGTTTCATTTTTTCTTTTCTAATATCTCCTATTGTTTCAATGTTTGCAATATTTTTTTGGTCTAGAGATAATTGCATAAAATTTAATTGTGCTTTTTCTGATGCACTAAAGAAAAGAATTTTTCTTCCTTGCATAACTAAATCTGTAAGAAGAGCTAATGTAAAAAATGAAGATCCTGAGTGTTCTGATCCATGAATAAGGCATGGAATATTTTGTTCTGTTAAATGAAATACTGAATCATTGAAAATTAATTTCATTTTATTTTAATATACTGATGGAAATTGTATACCAAATTTTTTAAAAAAACTAGAGATTATTTTTATTTTGTGTTGTAGCAGATAAAGAAAGAGAATCTATACAGTTCTTAACCTCATCTATTCCTTCATTTTTTGATGCAGAAATAAAAATTGGCGTATATATATCATATTCTGCAGCCAATTCATTTTTTGGATATATAGCTTTATCCATTTTATTAAAAATATAAATTTTATGTTTGTTTTGAATTTTTAAATCGTGAAGAATTTTTTCAACGACAGAAATTTTATATTTCATATCTTCATCTGATGCATCTATAACATGTAGCAAAATATCTGCGTGAATTGATTCTATTAACGTTGATGTAAAAGCCTGTATTAAAGTTGGTGGTAAATTTTTAATAAATCCTATGGTGTCTGTTATAAATATTTCTTTTTTTGCAGTTGGTAAATATAGTTTTCCGATAGCACTATCAAGTGTTGCAAATAATATATTCTCTGTAAGATTACTCTTTCCTGTTAATCTATTAAACAATGCAGTTTTTCCGGCGTTTGTATATCCAACAATAGAAACTGTTTCTAAACCTAATCTTTTTCTTCTTTCTAATTGATGTTCTTTTTCTGCAGATAATTTATCTAACTGCTCTTGCACCTTATTTATAGCACTTCTCCAATGGCGCTTCATAAGTTCTGTATTTGTTTCTCCAATACCAACGGCACCAATTCCAGCTGCTTGGTTAGATAAAACTTTTCCCATTCCATAAATTCTCGGGCCCATATGGTGCATTTTTGCTAAATCTATTTGAAGCTTTGCTTCTGCTGTATGTGCATGCAAAGAAAAAATAAATAAAATTAAATCAACTCTATCCCATACTTCAATTTTTTCGTTTGCAGAAAATAATTTCATTTTTACATTATGTAATTGTTGAGCTTTTACAATATTGTTTATAACAACAACATCTATTTGCTCGTTTTTTACTTTTTCATATAGCTCTTCTACTTTTCCTCTTCCAATAAAAGTGGCGTTATCTGGTCTATCTGCTCGTTGCACAAGAGCATCAACAATCTCAGCATTGCCAAGTGTCATAACAAGGGACCATAATTCCTCCATGTCCTTTATAATTTGTTCTTTTGATAAACGGGATTTAGGTACCCCAACCAATAAAAAACGAGTTCTTTTGCCTGTATTAATCATTGTTTGTGTATTATAGCAGTAATAAGCTTTTTGCCCTAATTCATTACCTTTGAAGTTGCTGCAAATCTGTTAAAACTTGCTGAACATGTTCTGCTGGTTTTACGTTTTCATAAATTTTTGCTATCTCACCTTTTGGATTAACGAGAAATGAGGTTCTAAGAGTTCCTAAATATTTTTTCCCCATAAAAGATTTTTCATGCCACACATCATATTGATTAACAACTTTTTTCTCATTATCTGATAATAAGGTAAATGGCAGTTTGTATTTGTCAGCAAATTTTTTATGACTTTGTACACTATCTACACTAATACCTAATACTTCTAACTCATGTTTTGAAAAATGAGGTAAATTATCTCTAACTGAACATGCCTCAGTTGTACAACCAGGCGTATCATCTTTTGGATAAAAATATACTAAAACCCACTTGTCTAAATAATCTTTTAGTGCATGCATTTTGCCATTTTGATCTGGCAATATAAACTCTGGTGCTTTTTCTCCAACTTTCAATTTCATAATAATATAAACTTTAATTAATTATTTTGTAAGTTTTCGGATAAAAAATCCAATATATGCCAAAATAAATCCACACAAAGCGCCAATAAGACTAAACAATAAACTAAAAATTACAAATTGAGCTATATGAGGCATTGCAAAACTTGCTTTATATCCCGAAAAAAGAAAAGAAAGAGTAAGCAAATAGCCATAAATGCTTCCTGTTAACAAACTTTGTCTTTGAGATCTACAAGAATATCCAGCGGTAAGTCCAATAATTCCCCAAGGAATAAGACTAAGCCATGAACTAACAAATAAAACGCGAGCACCTAAATATCCTAAAATAACGGCTATGACAGGAAACCAAAAAGTGGGATTTTTGTATCTCACCTTTTAAGCGTAGTAAAAATTTTAGAATTTTGCAACCAGCAAGCTATTTCCTCATGTAATCCCAAACTATAGCTGCAATCATAAGAATAAGTCCAAGCCATACATTTGTGATTCCAAAAAGACCGGCCAACAAAATTCCCAAACCCAAACCAAACAAGCTATGCATCATTGCATGTGGAGTAAAACATTCTTGCATTTTTTTATTCATTCTACTTTTTGCCATTTCAATCACCTCCTTTCTATTAGCGTAAGAAGTTTTTTTGCCAATTGCAATAATTTGTATAATTTTTTGTAACAATAAAGAAATAACCTATATACAATAGAATAAATTTTTATTACTATTACTTTTAATGCAGCCAGACGCACAACTTATTAAAGAAATAAAAAAAGCAGATTTACGCTACATAAGCGATACAACCACTGGATTTTCTAGACAAAAACAAGGAAATGATTTTATATATGTAGATATTGATGGCAAAAAAATTACATCAGATACAACTCTTGAGAGAATAAAGGCGTTAACCATTCCACCTGCCTGGACTAATGTATGGATTTGTCCATCCCC
>DASVYQ010000063.1:0-16300 GCA_036392095.1 Patescibacteria group bacterium | reverse complement strand
TGAATAAGTGTTGTAACAATTTTTTTGTATTTATTTTTATATAATTCTAATGCAGCAATAGCGCTTGTCCCACTTGCACAAGAGGTTTCAAGAAATAATGTTTGTATATCTCTGACCCAAACTACAGGAAATAGTTTTCTATCTTCTGTAACAATCATTACTCCTGCTGCTTTTTCTGTTTCAGAAAGTTTTGTTTTGTTAAGTAGATCCATGCCAAATTTTTTTATTCCATTTATATCAATTATTGGACTTTTTTCATAAAGAATTAAATGAGTTATTCCTTCTAGCGTTACTTGCCAAATATTTTTATTTATTTTTTTAATATTCTCAAAAAGATTGTTTACAGGAATTTGGGTATAAGAATAACCTTTATTCATACCGGCTTTTATTATTTGATTTGTACCTGAGCTTTTTATTTTTAATTTTCCATATGTTGATTTGATTAGTAAATAGGCAAGTGAACGACATGCATTTCCACAAAATTCCCCTCCTGCCATTTCAAGATTTGCGAGATTTTTTTCCTCGTCGTACCTATAGAATCCAATCTGCTCAACAGTTGGATATATTTGCATTATTTTTTTATTGATTTGCTTTCGTTCTGATGGGGAGAACAACCCTTCTATAAGAGCGGTATTATTTCCTCCTGGACTAATTATATTAGCAGTAATTTTTTTCATAAATTAAAACCTGTTTTTAAAAATTTACTCTTATTTTTAAGATATAGTTTTTTAAATTCCACAAATGTTTTTACCCCTTCCAGAAATGTTTCTCTGGAGAAGCTTAAACGCAGCCAAAATCCTAAATTCTTGTTTTCTTGCCATTCTCTTTGTGTTAGACCAAAACAAGGACCAATTTGGGATTCAACTCCGGTTGTTAAAAACAAATTTAAACAAAAATCAAAATAATTTATGTTTTCTAAATCTTTAATTTTAATGAATGTATTAAAAGCAACTGTTTTGTCTAGAATTATTTCTATATCATTTTTCAAAATACTAAGTGCTTCATCATATGTCTTTTCATAATATCCTTTTAGATTTTTTTCATACTTTACATAATTTGAAAATAATTTTTTTAATTCTGATTCGTTCTTTTCATTAATTGCTAAAGCATAATTTAAATCATTTTTTACTTTCTTAACTGCTTCATTAAGAGAATATTTTTTATATATTAATTTTTTAATACTGCTTAATGATGCATCCAGACAAATTACTCCGGTATAATTTTGTGCATTTGCAAAACATTGACGCTGCTCTGAAATTGTCGCAACAGTATTTATGACCAGATTATTTTTTGATAATATATACCCAATTCGAAAAGCGGCTAAATTTTTATTTTTTGAATACCCCTTAACAATAATGAGATTAGATAATGCATTATATTTTTCTGCAATTACGTCAGACTCAAAAATATTATCTTTGTTAAAAATTAAATCATAAAATATTTCATCAATCAAAATTAAAATATTTTTTTCTTTTGCAATTTTAAATATTTCTTTTAGATCTTTTTCAGAATAAATTTCTCCGACAGGATTATTAGGTCTTACTAAAACAATTAGCTTTGTTGATTTTGAAATATTTTTCTTTAATAAATTAATATCAAATTTAAATGGAATTTCTCCCTTCGTATTGATAATTTCTTTTACCGGTATTTTGTAATAATTTGCCAAATAGGTATAAAGATAATAAGTTGGACCAATAACTAAAGCGGAGGAGAGAGGATAATTATTTTTTATATATTCAAAGACCATTGAAATTGCTCCAGTAACTCCTTCTGCCATACAAATATCTTCTGATGAGTATGTAACATTTTTCATTTTTATACTTTCCGCATAAGCGAGTGCTTTTCGTGCATTAATATTTCCTTTTGGAGGAGAATAAAATCTGTAATATGTTCCTTTTTCCAAATCTTCTTTTGCTTGATTAATGAATCCTTGAAAAGCCATTTTGTCAGAAGTTCCAGATGAAAGTTTTAATCTATTTTTAATACCCTTTTTTTCCATTAATGATTGGATTTGCTCTGAAGTAAAAAGAGTTTCATTTAAACTATAATATGAGTAATTATTTTTTTTTAGATTAATATCCCCATTATTAAGTATTTCAAAAGCCCGTTTTAAATATTTTTTATTTGGAATTTTTATTTTCATATTTGCCTTTCATAATTATTTGGTAAAACAGCGTATTTGCTGGAGTCTCCTAAACCTAATTCGATATATTGTTCTGTAAAAACAATTAATCGAATAAGCCCTTCTATAAGTTCTTCTCGGTTTGAAGCATAGGTAATGCGTACCCACATTCCTAAATATTGATCCCACTGAGATTGAGATAAACCAAAACACGCTCCATTTTGTGTATATGTTGAGAGAGTAAACATAAGTTTTGCTAAAAAGTCATTACTGTTTGTCCCTAGTGGAATTCCGGCAAGTTTTATAAATGTGTTAAAAGCTGCTTCATCGGGGGATCCTGCTTGAGCAACTTGTTGTAACACAACTTTAACAATCTTTAAGTTATCTGCATAATATTGTTTAACAGTGTCGTTCCAGTTGTCCCATTCCCCATACATCTCTCTGAATTCGTCGGCCGTAAATGGATATGCATCGCGTGCCATATATGTTTGTATTGCTTTTTCAAGAGACAAAGAAGGATTTTGCATTCTTACTGCTTTAATTTTCCTTGCCAATCCTTCAAACTGTATTAAAGGTTGTTCAACAAGTGGGGGATTACATCTTCGTGCAACAATAATATTATCCAAGCGTTCTTTTAATTCTCCATTTGTTGTTGCTAAAAACCCAATTCTAGTACCTGGAATATTTTGCGTTTTAGAAAGACTGTCGGCAATTACGACTCTGTCTAATGCTCCTAGTTCTTGAGCAATTTGCAAAAATCTTGATTGATAATTTCTTGAATCGTCAAAATACAAATTTTCAAAAATGCAGTCTAAAAGAATCAAAATATTACGTTGTTTTGCTAATGTAAGAATTTTACGAATTTCTTCATCTGAGTATGTTTCGCCGGTCGGATTGTTAGGAAGCGTTAATGCAATTGCTTTTGTGTTAGGTGTAAGTGCTGATTCAACCTCTTCATAACTTGGGAAAAATCTTGTTTGTTCAGATATAACAATTGTTTGTGGAACTGCTCTTGCAATTTGTAGTCCCTTTTGTAATGCAGCATAAGGACCAGTGTAGTAGGAAAGACCTAAAAATAATACTTCCGCTTGCGGATTTGTCTGAGCTAGCATTTCCATAAATATTTCAATTGATTCTGTTGCTCCTTGTGTTAAATAAACGGTTTCTTCACTAAAAAAATCTCCTCGAGGATCAATTTTTGCATCCATAATTTGTTTTATTGCTCTTGTTGTTGGGGCAGTTCCACCTTCTGCTGTATAATTAACCGCCAAAGAGGAGATGCTTTGTCCAATTTGTAATAATCTGGCATAAAAAGATGGTGGCTCAACAAGGCTTACTCCTGGCCCAAGACTTAATCTTTCCAAAGTTACATCGGTCATAGTTGCCATAAAAACTTGTCGGAAAATATCTTCATTTAAAAAATATGCTCCGGCTCCATCTGATAATTCACTATTTGGGTTTGTTCTTCCACGTCTTAGTGAAAATGCTTCTGCCATTCTAATTCTTCTATCTAATTCGCCAGATTCTACAAGTCCTAAAATAGTTTGTTTTAGGATTGGCCTCATGTCTTCAAGTCTAGATAGTGCAGTATCTATTACTGGCTGTAATCCAGATTGACGAGTTTGTTCATTTACTGTCGTAATTGTTTTTAATTGTTCAATTCTCATATATTTTCTCCACAAAAAAACCCGCTTATTAGCGGGAGTGTTGTTGTAAATACAACAGAACTTTATCCCGCGTTAAACGGGGAATGATGTACGTCTTTTGTATTTATAGTTTTTTGTTTCATTTTATGCAATTCGTTTTAACATTAATTTATATCCGCCCATACCTTTATTAAGCCATTTACTAATTCTTGCAATTGTTGTGCTGCTCATACCAGTTTCTTTAGTAATTTTCTGATAATCAATTTTTTTATTAAGCATTAATACAACTTTCCATCTGTTAGTAAACTCCTTAATTTCTGCTTCAGTTAATAAATCTCTAAAAAATTTTCTGCATTCTGCTTCCGTTTTAAGTTGCAAAATTGCTTTAAAAAGTGCTTTTGTATTTTGTGAATGCAAATAATCCATACTTTATTAAACTAAAGTGTAATAAAGATAATATCACTTTAGTTAACTAAAGTCAATAGGGGAACAAAAGACAAGTTTTATACAGATTTGAGGCTATTTTTCTTCTCTGTTAATAAAGTGGCGGGAGAGACGATGAACAACAACAAGTAAAATACCCAATACAGGAACAGCAAAAATTGCTCCGGCACTTCCTGCAATTTTAAATCCGACCAAGAATGAAAGTAATACAATAACAGGATGCATCTTAAATGCTTTACCCATAAGTTTTGGACCGATTACATTAAAGATAACTTGCTGTAAAATAACCAACGAACCTAAAACTAAAAGTCCCTTTGTGGTATCCATAACAAAAGCAACAGCGACGGGTGGAATAACAGCAAGTACAGGACCAATAAGAGGAACAATTGTTAAGATTCCAGAAATAAGAGCTGTTGAAGCTGCAAAATCTACATTAAATAATCGTAAAACCAGCCAGGTAGCTACTCCTGACATAATGCCAAACAATAATTGTACTCTAATAAAAGAAGCAAAAGTTGTATCTATAATAGATTGAATATAATCTGCTTCTTTATGCCATTTTTTTGGGATGACATTATAAATTTCTTTATTAATTCTTGATTTATCCAAAACAAAATAAAATGAAATTATTAACGCAATAAAGGTATCAAATAAAAACGTAGCAACAGATGGCAGAAATGTTAAAGAACTAGTTAAAGATGTTGTCATTAAATCACCCCATTTGTTGATAAATTCAGGGTATGAGGATAAATATTTAGGTAATACAAGAAAAAGATTTTGTAATTGAGTTGTTACAACAGGCATAAAAAGGAAAACAGTTGCGCCAACTAATCCTAAAAAGAGCATATAGACAACTAATGCCGACGCAATTTTGTACATTCTTGTTACACGGCTTAGTCGATTGACAATAGGTTCTAAAATAAAACTTAATAGCCATGCAGAAAGAAGAATTACCAAAACATCTGAAAAATTACTTAAGAATTGCCAGACAATACTTACAACATAGATACCAACAGCAATAATAAGAAGCGTAATTAAAATTTGTACAGAAGTGAATTGTTTTTTTAGTTCATCCAGCATAATTTCATTATATACTTATCTTGTTTATCTTGTACACAAGAAACTGTGCACTATTACTATATAATAATTAGATCTTTGGATGAAAGAGTCAATTCTTCAGCAGAAGAAGTAATTGCAACTAAATCTTCAATTCTTACACCAGTTTTATTAGGAAGATAAATACCTGGTTCAATAGAAAAGACCATACCATTTTTTAATACATCTTGTGAATAAGGAGAAAGACTTGGAGTTTCATGAACCTCTAGTCCAATACCATGTCCTAATGAATGCGGAAATTGAGGATATCCCTGAGAAACAATGTATTCTCTTGCAATCTTATCCGCTTCTTTACCAAGAGCGTGACTGCTATTAATTTGTATATATTCAAAAGCTTTTTTTTGAGCATCTTTGACAGTTTGATATAATTTTTTTTCTTCTTGAGAAATATTTCCAACATAAATAGTTCTTGTCATATCTGAGCAATAATTACTTATTTGTACGCCAAAGTCCATTAAAACAAAATTGTTTTTTTCTAAAATATTTTCTGAAGATTTATGGTGGGGGACAGCTGCATGAGCACCAAAAGCAACAATTGTTGGGAAAGAAGGTATTGCTCTGTGTTTTCTCATAATGTTTTCTAACTCAAATGCAATATCTAACTCTGAAATGCCAGGTTTAATAATATCTAAAATTTTTGTAAAAGCTTCATCACCAATTTGGCAAGCTTTTTTTATTGCTTCAATTTCTACTAAATCTTTTATTTCTCTTAAATTTTTAATATGTACGGGAATAAGATTTGCAACTTTAGAAGTAAGATATTTGAATTCATAAACTGTTAGATTATATTCTTCAAATCCAATTTTCTGTAGATGTTCTTTATTTACAATTTGTGCAATTGCATCTACCCATGAAAGTTCTGGAGATAGTTCAATAGCAATACAATCTGGAGAAGTTTTTTTAATGTCTTCAAAATATAATGGACTTGTTAAAATATAGCATGCTTTTTTTGTAACGAATACAAATGATTCACGTTCTGTTGGAGAAATTCCAAAAAAATTTGTTACATATCCTATTTGTAGTGGACTTGAAATAAATAAACCGTCTACATTATTCTCTAAAAGTATTTGTTGGGCTTTTTCTATATGAGACATGGATTGATTATACAAAAGATTAATAAAAATTACTTGTTTTTAATAATTGGAGCTAATTTTACTCCAGATCCTGTAGATGGTGTAACTCCCATTTCATCTGGTTTTAAAATAATTATTTTTGGATTTACTGCAACATCGGGCATTCGTATAATTCTGCTTGCGATAATTTTTGTTTTATCTTTGCTGTCTGGAAATCCTACAATAAAGACTCTTTCTGATTGTTGCATTTTAGAAAATCCAGATCGGGTAAGTCCTGTATCTTTTGCATATACAACAGTTTTTGTTATTGTATCTATTTCAACAATAATATCTTTTTTGTCTGCTGTTGAAACAGTTATTGCATAATTATTTTTATCAATGTTGGTGATTGCACCGCTAATAAGGGTTGGGAGAGTCATTACATCTATAAATCTGGCAAGAATTCGTTTGGATTCTTTATTATATAAACCTAACGCACCAATAGTTGACCCTTTTGCAATATCGGATATTCCTATTTGTTTTCCTGAGGAAGAGTTAAATTGTGTTAATTCATCTACATCTATATATATTGTATTTCCTAAAATATCGGTTACTGTTATTTGTGTGCCTGAGGTGTCTGTAACTGTTCCAACAATACCTCTTTTATCAACTAAATTTAATTGTGCTACTCTTGATGCAATCCTTTCTTTTAAGTTATTTAATTGCTTATCTAATCCGTCAATATTTACTCCACCTGCTGGTGTTGGAGTAGCAGATGGTATTGGTGTAACCGATGGAGAAGGTGATGTTGCAGCGAAAGAAGGAACTACAGCTAACGAAATTGCTAATCCTATAAATAGTATTTGTATTATTCTTTTCATATTAAAAATCTTCAGTTGAATATGTTACTGTTATGGTTTTTTGTACTTCTGATCCTGATTGGCTAATAGCTGTTAGTGTAATAATATTTTCACCACTATCCAACGTTGTTGTTATAGAATAATTTCCATTTGTTGCAGGTGTAACAACTTGATCTGATGCATCGGTCGTTACAATAATTGTTGCTCCAGGTGTTGTTTTGCCTGTTATTGTTAATGGTTTAGTATCTTGTACGCTTTCATCTATAGGCGAATCAACAGTTAAATAAATATCTAAAGCAGGTGTTGGTGTTGGATTAGAAATGGTAATAGTTGAAATTTTACTGGGATTTAAAGATCGTGTTGATTGGTAGATAAAAAACGCAACTCCAGCAACAAGTAGTCCTATAAAGATTGCGACCACAGATAATACAACTCTTTCAGTCTTCATTTGTAGAGGTATAATAGGTCAAAACTATTACCTTGTCAATAAAGGTAAGTCTATGTTAGGATATATTCTATGGAAGTTACAACACTTGCAGAAAAAGGCGTAAAAATAAAAGGAAAAGCAGCAATTTTTGGTGTAAATCCAGTTGGTGGAAGAGCAAAAAATGTTGTTGATGCAGTAATTTTAGTTGATAGAACAATACCAGCTTCTTCATTAAATGTTGAAGATAATCCAGTAGTATTTAACGGACCAGGTGAATATGAAGTAAAAGGAATAAAATTAACAGGTCTTGGAAAAAATGGGGAAATAGCATATTTAGGAAAAATTGATAATATTGATACATTTATTATAAAAGCATCAGCTGCAGCAAAAGGAAAAGATCTTTTAAAAGAATGCCAAGTTGCAATTATTGAAGCAGACATGGAGATTGAAGAATCAGTTATAGCAAGCTTAAATGCAAATGTTATAGTACTTTTTGGAGAAAAGGTAGAGGAAGTTGCAAAAGCATTAGGAAAAACTCCAAATAAAACTGCAAAATATGTAATTACAAAAGATAAGTTGCCTTCAGAATTAGAAGTAGTAATATTAGAGTAAGTTGCTCCAAAGTGACCCATTGATTTGTTTGCTTAGTTTTTGTACTATGCTTAATTACCTATGGCAACATTAAAAACACCTCCTCATCATGAAGAAGCAGAATCCTCTGTACTTGGGGCAATTCTTATTGATAAAGAAGCAATTAACACTGCATCAGAAATTTTAAAGCCTGCTGATTTTTATAATCCTGTAAATGCAATATTGTTTGATGCAATGCTTTCTTTGTATGAAGCAAGACAACCGATAGATATTGTTACATTAACAGCAGAACTTAAAAAAAAGAAAAAATTTTCAGAAGTAGATAGTGATTATGTGAGTGAATTGGTAAATCTTGTTCCAACTGCGGCAAACGTAGGACATTATTCACGACTTATTAAAGAAGCGTCAACAAAACGTTCTCTTATTGCACTTTCAGGAGAAATAAGCACACTTTCGTTTGATCATCAATCAGATCTGCGTGAAGTTTTAGAAAAAGCAGAATCAACAATTTTTGGGATTTCTCAGGGAAATATTGTTAGAGGGTTTGTCCCAATTAAAGAATCATTAACCGGAAGTTTTGACAGAATTGATGAATTGCATAAAAGAGGAGCAGGTCTTAGAGGATTAGCAACAGGTTTTGCAGATGTTGATACAACTCTTTCTGGACTGCAAGACTCTAATTTAGTAATTCTTGCAGCAAGACCAGGTCAGGGAAAAACTGCTTTTGCTATAAATGTTGCTCAGCATGTAGGAGTAAAAGAAAAAAAGCCGGTTGGTATTTTTTCTCTTGAAATGAGCCAAGAAGAATTGGTTGATCGTTTGTTAGTAGGGCAAGCAGATGTAGATGCATGGAAATTAAAAACAGGACGTTTGTCAGAAGCAGATTTTACCAGACTTTCTGAGGCAATGGGCCAGTTAGCCGATGCACCAATTTTTATAGATGATACACCAGGTATTTCTATTAACGAAATGAGAACAAAAGCACGTCGTTTGCAATTAGAGCAGGGAATAGGATTGTTAATTATTGATTACTTGCAACTTGTTGATCCAGGTAAAAAAGTAGAAAATCGTGTCCAAGAAGTTTCTATTGTTTCTAAATCTATGAAAAATTTGGCAAGAGAGTTAAAAATTCCAGTTTTGTGTTTATCTCAGTTAAACAGAAGTGTTGAGCACAGAGAGAAGGGGAGACCTGTTTTGGCTGATTTAAGAGAGTCTGGAAGTATTGAGCAAGATGCTGACGTTGTTTTATTTTTGTATAGGCCAGAAGAAGAAGATCAAATTAACTCAAGTACAAAAAATGTAAAATTAATTATTGCAAAGCACAGAAACGGTGCAGTTGGAGAAATAGATCTTTTGTTTAGAGGTGATAGAATTAAATTCTTTGGTGTAGATAAAAAACACGGCCAAGTTGCTGCCTAGCTTATTAGTGCCGAGGAAGGGAGTCGAACCCTTATAGCCTTGCGACTAGTAGTTTTTGAGACTACCGCGTATACCATTCCGCCACCTCGGCTCATTCTTTTAGCCTCAAAAAAAAATTGCTCACTTTATTTTTGAGTCTGTAATATTATATACTTTCTCTACTGCTAGATCAATTCATATGAATAAGACACATTTATTGCCAGACTACGTAAAACCACATACTTATAAGATAAATTTAAAGCCTAATTTAGAGGAATTTACATTTTATGGTGAAGAAGTTATTCACCTTAATTTAGAACAATCAACCGATAAGATTATTTTACATGCAGTAGAGATAGATATTGTAACGGTCGAAATTACTGACAAAAATAAGAAAAAAATTATAGGAACAGTAACATACAATAAAGAATCAGAGACCGCAACTCTTATTTTCCCAGAAGAAATTACAACTGGTGAGAAAGAGCTTTTTCTAACATTCAACGGTGAATTAAATGATAAAATGCGAGGCTTTTACAGAAGCGCTTATGATATAGATGGGCAAACACATTACATGGGAACAACGCAATTTGAAGCTACAGATGCAAGACGAGCTTTCCCATGTATTGATGAACCATCAAAAAAAGCTGTTTTTGAAGTAACACTAATTATTCCAAAAGATTTGCATGCAGTTTCTAATACCGTTATTGTTGCAGAAGAAATTGTTGAAGAAACACATAAAAAAGTAACATTTGCACCATCTCCTAAAATGTCTTCCTATTTAGTCGCATTTGTTGTTGGAAAATTTGAATATGTAGAAACAAAAACAAAAGAAGGCGTCACAGTGAGGGTATATACAACTCCAGGTAAAAAAGTTCAGGCAAATTTTGCACTAGAAACTGCAAGTAAAATTTTATCTTTTTATAACCAATATTTTGACATTGCTTATCCATTACCTTCATTGGATTTAATTGCCATACCTGATTTTGCAGCTGGAGCAATGGAAAATTGGGGAGCAGTTACTTTTAGAGAAACAACAGTTTTAATAGATGAAAAAAATTCTTCTCTTGCCAATAAACAATGGGTTGCGTTGGTGATTGCTCATGAGTTGGCTCATATGTGGTTTGGAGATTTAGTAACAATGGAATGGTGGACTCATTTATGGCTTAACGAGGGATTTGCTTGTTTTATAGAATATTTAGCTGTAAATGAATTATTTCCTCAATGGGATATTTGGACACAATTTGCTGCGACAGAACACAATGCAGCGTTACATTTAGACGGATTAAAAAATACCCATCCAATAGAAGTAGAGGTAAAGCATCCAAGTGAAATATCTGAAATTTTTGATGAAGTAAGTTATGCAAAAGGTGCAAGTGTTATTCAAATGCTTTCAACATTTTTAGGATCAGAAGATTTTAGAGACGGATTGCGATATTACTTAAAAAAACATGCATATAGTAATGCAAAAACAGAAGATTTATGGGAAGCATTTTCTCATGTTTCAAAAAAACCTGTTAGAGCAATTATGGAAAATTGGACACAAAAACCAGGGTATCCGGTTGTTACTATTACTGAAAAGGAAAATAAACTCGTTCTTTCTCAAAAAAGATTTTTCTCCAGCAGTATTTCAGCATCAGAAACAGAAGATGATACAGTTTGGAGTATCCCAAATACCAGTATTACCTCAAACAAAAAAACCGAGAAAACACTTATAGAAACACAAGAAATAGAATTGCCAAAAAATACTGCAAGTTGGGTTAAATTTAATGCTCACGAAGCCAGTTTTTTTAGAGTCAGTTATCCAAAAAGTTTTATAGACGCACTTAAAAAGCCAATAGAAACAAAAGAATTATCAAGTGTAGATAGACTTGGAATTATTAGAGATGCATTTGATTTAGCTTTTGCAAATGTTGCAGATATTGCAGATGCACTTTCTCTTGTTAGTGCATATAAAAATGAGACAGATTATTCCGTGTGGGCAGAAATTACATCTCACATGCATAAAGTAGCAAGTCTTTTATACGGTCATGCTTCTTATGAAGCATTTAGAGCATATGCAAAAGAAATTTTTATTCCAATTGCACAAAAAATGGGTTGGGAAAAAAGAAAAGGGGAGTCTCATACAGATGTACTTCTAAGAAGTATTGCATTATATGCAGCTGGTAAATATGGAGATACAGAAATAATTAAAAAAGCACAGCATATTTATGCTGAATTTATTAATAAAAAAACTCCAATTGATCCTGATATAAGAACAGTTGTATATGCGTTGGTTGCAGAAAATGGGGGAGAAAAAGAATTTGAAGAATTTAAAAAAATGTATATTGCAGAGCCTTTGCATCAGGAAAAAGACAGAATTATGCGAGGACTTACAGCATTTAAAAATCCTAAAATAATTGCTCAAACTCTTGCATTTTCAATTTCAAAAGATGTTAGGGCGCAGGATTCCCCAAGAACGTTACTTGCGTCATTTATTAATGAGTATGTTAGAGATGCAACATGGGAATTTTTTGTAAAACATTGGGATTATTACGAAGGTAAATTTGCCGGAATGCATGGATTTAGCAGGGTATTAAGCGGCGCAGCAAGCTTTACAAATATCAATAAAGCAGATCAAATTGAGGCATTTTTTACAAAAAATCCAGTTGCACAATTAAATAGAACAATTAAGCAGGTGGTTGAACAAATTAGGAGTAATGCACAATTTTTGAATAAGCAAGCGGTACATGTCTCAAAATTTCTTCAAAAAGCATAAAGAGTAGAATTTTTAGCCTAAATTATGGTATAATTTATTTTATGTTAGTTGTCTCAGAACTTAGAGCTGGTACAATTTTTGAAGCTGATGGCCAATTATGGCAGGTTTTGTCCTACGAACATATTAAATTAGGTCGAGGCTCCGCAACTATTAAAGTTAAAGTCAAAAACCTTAGAACAGGATCAACAACAGAAAAAGGTTTTATTAACGGTGCAAAAGTAAATGATGTCCAAGTCTTTAAAAAAGAAGTGCAATACTTGTATAAAGATGAAAGTGTTGCGTACTTTATGTATCCAGATACATACGAACAAATTACTATTCCATTAAAAATCATTTTAGGTGAAGCTTTCTTAAAAGAAGGGGAAACATACACGGTAGCATTTTTAGGTGATGAAGCATTAGACGTTATCCTTCCTCCAAAAGTCGATTTAACAGTTACCGATACTGCCCCTGGTGTAAAGGGCAATTCTGCTTCTAATGTATTTAAGGAAGCAGTCCTTGAAAACGGTATAACCGTCAAGGTGCCACTTTTTATTAACATCGGAGATAAAGTCCGAGTTGATACCAGAACAGGTGCATATACGGAAAGAGCTTAATTTATAAGAGCATGAACAACCCGTTTCTACTTGCCCTTAGAATAAAATCATTTCTTTTTTTATGGTTATCTGAGGCGTTTTCCCAGATTGCCATGAACATGCTCAACTTTATTTTAATTCTTCTTGTTTTTACTCTTACAAATTCCAATACAGCAGTTTCAGGAGTTGTTCTTTCTTTTACCATTCCGGCAATCTTTTTTGGTGTTTTAGCAGGTGTGTATGTAGATCACTGGAATAAAAAATATGTTTTATTCGCAACAAATATACTTCGCTTTGGACTTTTAATTCTTTTAGCAATTTTTCATAAAAATTTACCAACTGTGTATACGCTTTCTTTTTTAAGTGCAATAGTGACGCAGTTTTTTATTCCTGCAGAAACGCCTATGATTCCGCTTTTAGTAAAAAAAGAATTATTATTTGCTGCAAATGCACTTTTTAGTATGGCATGGTTTGGAGCTGTGTTAGTTGCATATGCCTTGTCTGGGCCATTTTTATTATTATTTGGAAAAACAAATGCATTGCTCGCATTGGCTATTATTTTCTTGGTTGCTTCTGTTTTTGCAATGTTAATTAACGTACCAAAATTAGTAGAGAAGAAGCAAATTAAAAGAGCCGAAAACTTTAATTTTATAGAAGAAGTTAAAAAGGCATTTTCTGTAATTATTAGAATTAGAGATGTATCTCATGCATTTTCACTTTTAATTCTTTCACAAATTTTAATTATTATTATTTCAGTTATTGGTCCAGGATATGCAAAACAAATTTTACATATTAATATTGAGTCCTTTCCTTTGCTTTTCGTAACCCCGGCAGTTGTTGGAATGGCAGTTGGTTCTTATATTGTTACTAATTTTTTTAGCGGTTTTTCAAGACACAAAAGTGCAACTCTTGGTTTATTATTCGCCGCAATTACGGTATTTTTAATGCCCTATGGTTCTGATGCTGCATCAAGAGGATTTGTTCATTTTATTAATGGTATATTGCCTTTTTCTTGGCATATTTCTATTTTAAATATTATGATGCTGTTGGCTTTTGGATTAGGATTTTCTAATTCATTTATTTTTGTTCCATCAAATACTCTTATTCAAGAGCAAACATCCGATGCTGTAAGAGGAAAAATATATGGAGCATTAAATACTGCAGCATCACTTATCTCTTTAATTCCAGTTATTATTGTTGGCTCTTTAGCAGATTTATTTGGTGTAGGAACTGTTTTAACTGTTCTTGCAATTATTATTGCAATTATTGGATTATTTAGATCAATATTTTTATAATATGCAATTTATTTTAGAAATATCACTTGTATCTCTTTTTGTTTTTTTATATTGCATTTTTGTTTTTGCAAAGGATGATTTTATTCTTTTGAGAAAAAACATTACTCTGGAACAATTATTTAATATTTCTTTTGTTATTTATATTTTAGGATTTTTATTTGCCAGACTTGTTTATGTTTTAGAACATATAAGTCCAAAATATTTAGACCCGTTTGTTTTATTTCTTTTCCCATATTTTCCTGGATTATCTATAAGTGGTGGTATTTTAATCGGTATTGCATATTTATTAATAATTCTTAATAAAAAGAGACTACCATTTTTTAGAGTATTTGATATTTTTAGTATTTCATTTATCTATGCATTTAGTGCTGGTTTACCAATTTTTGCAGTTATTGAATTTTTACTTACAAGGAAAATACCTTTTATTCCTGCAATAGAAGCAATTTTATATTTTGTTTTAGCTGTTATTTTAACACTACTTTTTGTGAAGAATAAAATAAAAGACGGTAGTACTGTCTATTTAGGAATTAGTTTTTTCTCATTATTTTTTATTGCATTTAGTATTCAAATTACAAAAGGAAAAATAAGTTTTAATTTTACTCCAGAAGACGTTGTGTTAGTATTTATCTGGTTTTTCTTTTTTGCAATGTTTTTTTATCAACAAAACGAATTTCAATTAGCAGGGAAAAAGAAAAAATAATATGGAACCTCAAATACTTTTTGAAGATCAAGATTTGGTAGTACTTAATAAACCATCAGGAATGACGGTAAATAAGGCTGATACAACAAGAAATGAAACAACCGTACAAGATTGGGTAGAAAAAAATATTTCACTAGATATTCCAATTGGAATTATTCCTGAGAAAACAGAAACTGGTGATTATAACCCCGAATATGAATTTAAAAATAGGGGAGGAATAGTGCATAGATTGGATAAAGAAACATCTGGTATTTTGCTTGTTGCAAAAAATCCAAAAAGTTTTGCAAAGCTTAAAGAGCAATTTATGACAAGACAAGTTAAAAAAGTATATTTGGCATTAGCTCATGGAGAAATAGCACCAAGAAATGGAGAAATTAATGTACCAATTGGAAGATTAGAATTTAATAGAATGCGATTTGGTGCTGTAGCTGGGGGGAGAGAAGCACGAACTTTGTATCAAGTATTAGCAGTAAAACAGATGACAATTGGAAAGAAAAAAGAAAAAGTTTCCTTAGTTGAGTTATATCCACAAACGGGTCGTACACACCAAATTCGTGTTCATTTAAAACATATTAACAGACCAATTGTTTCAGATGAATTATATGCAGGAAGAAAGGTCGCCAGAGATGATAGAAAATTATTATCAAGACTTTTTTTACATGCAAAAGGGATTTCATTTATTCATCCCACAACAGAAAAGCAAATAGATTTTGTAGCGCCACTAACTTCTGATTTACAAGGTTTTTTAGATACACTGCAAGATTAAGGTGCCTCTTCTTGGAAAATAGAATTTTTTTATTTGTTCGCAACTAGCTTTCTAGCTCCAAAAAGATTTTAATAATTGATAAATTAAAAATTTTATGGGGCGACTTCTTGGAAGAAATTATTTCTATGTTTTAAAATTGCCGGTGCATTTAACATAAGGTCAATTCTTTGAGAAATTGTTGTAACAGGGCAGGATGTATCATTTACACAAAGATCTCTTGCATTTTGAAAGCTTCCACCTGTTTCTCCTGCATTCACAACAATTGCCCCGCCAATATTCAATTTTAGGTCATTAGAATTTCCACTCATATCACATTTGCCTCCAGATGCAGATTGGACAACAAATGAATTATCTGTGCTGTAAAATCCATCTAAATCAGAAGTAAGAGAAGTAACAACAGATTCTCCGACAGTTGGTGGAATAATAATATTTCCTTGAGAAATTAATGTAAATGCTGAGCCGCTATTTTTTGCAATAGTTATATTGCCATTTATTGTTGTAGTACCACTTACTAAAATTGTTACGTTGGTATTAGCAGGTTCTACATATCCAT
>DASVYQ010000062.1:0-7042 GCA_036392095.1 Patescibacteria group bacterium | reverse complement strand
GGAGAATTGAGAAAGAGGTGAAAGGAAATAGAGAAATTGCAACGCAATAAGATACTGCAGTGATTGATTGGTCAATGAAATTTTCACCAAAGACAAATTGAGCATCTTAAGTCTGCTCCGCGACTAGGATTCGAACCTAGAACCTTGAAGTTAACAGCTTCCTGCTCTACCGTTGAGCTATCGCGGAATGTAAAGCTATTTTAGCATTGAATGTGTAATAAATCCAGAGGAATGGGCCTTAATTTGCTTCTAAGTAGTCTCGTAATTGATGTGCACGTGATGGATGTCTAAGTTTTCGTAAAGCTTTTGCTTCTATTTGTCGAATTCGCTCTCTTGTAACAGTAAATAATTTTCCAACTTCTTCAAGTGTCTTTGGTTTTCCGTCTCTTAATCCAAATCTTTCTTCAAGCACTCTTCTTTCTCGGTCAGAAAGTGATTCTAAAACTTTTTCTACTTGTTCTTTTAATAATTCCCTTGATGCTTCGTCAAAAAGTGTTGGTCGTGTTGTGTCATGAATAAAGTCTCCAAGTCTACTATCTTCTTCATCGCCAACTGGGGATTCCAAAGAAGCTGGTTCCTGAGAGATTTTAATAATTTCCAATGCTTTTTCTTCGTCAATTCCCAATGCTTTTGCAACTTCTTCTGGAGATGGCTCACGGCCTAATTCCTGCATAAGCTTTCTTGATGCTCTAAGAAATCTGTTAATATTTTCAACCATATGTACTGGAATTCTAATGGTTCTTGCCTGATCTGCAATTGCACGAGTAATAGATTGTCTAATCCACCAGGTAGCATAGGTTGAGAATTTATATCCTCTTCTCCAATCATATTTTTCTACAGCTCTAATTAAACCTTGATTTCCTTCTTGAATTAAATCTAAAAGCGTTAAGCCTCTTCCTACGTATTTTTTAGCAATGGATACAACCAAACGAAGATTCGCAGTTATTAATTGTTGTTTTGCTCGTTTATCACCTTTTTCTACTTTTTTTGCAAGCTCAATTTCTTGGTCAAAGTTAAGAAGCGGAATACGACCAATTTCTTTTAAGTACATTCTAACAGGATCAGAGACTGTTCCTTCTGTAAGTACTGTTAATGCCTCTAGTTCTTTTTCTAGATCTTCTATAGGCTTTGTTTGATCTTGCTCTTGATCCATGGTTTCAAACACATCTACATCAAGTTGCAAGAGCTTGCCATAAAGCTCATCTAGCTCTCCAATATGGTCTTCTGGCTTGCTAAATATGCCTAAAATTTCTTCTTGGGTTATGTATCCCCTCTTTTTTGCGGTTGTAACAATATCGGATAATAGTGCGGATGACTTTTGCTTCATACTCATATTATAGCAGACACAGGCTCAAAAGAGAACACTACCCTTGTTTTATGCCCGAAAGCTGTTTGAGAAGGGGTGATAGCTGTTCTTGTAATGCTATAAGCTTTTCCTCGTTCTCCTCTTTTTCTAGGATACTAATTTTATGCGTTAAATCTTTGATTCTTCGCTTAATTCCTACAACAAAAAGCTCTTCTGCTGTTTTTTGTACCTCCTTTGCATAGTATTCATCATTTTTAAACTCTGGTAAAGGGAGCAAAAAACATGTATCAAATGCTCCAACCAATTCTTGAGGCAGAGTTGCTAAAAACTCTTTTATTGTAAAAGCCTTGTTATCTATTGCCGCCTCTTTAAGTTTTAGAGCAATTTTCCCATATGCCGGAGTCCCCCAAATATATTGATCAAGAAATTGAGTTAGTTGCGGCAGTAAAAGAGCAGGCGAGGAAAACTGAATTAAAAGAGCAAGTAAATATTCTTCTAGAATCTCTTCTCTTGGTTTTTTCTCTTTATTAGTTATCACTATGTCTTGCTTAACAATCTCCTTTTTATGTATTTTATCTATTTCTTTTATTAAAACGTCATATGACGTGTCTATGGATTTTGCAAGAAGACGCAAATAATGTTCTTTTACTATCTCATTTGTAATGGTTACCAAAAATGGCAGAACTTCATCTCCAATTTTTTTCTTTCCCTCTGCAGTTTGGGAAGGATATTTTTTGATTGCTCTATCTAAAATAACATCATATACCGGTAAATCTTTTTTAACTGCATTTTTAAAAGCGATTACATCTGTTTTTATTGATTCATCGGGGTCTTTTCCATTTGGAATAACAATAACAGTTGTCTGTAGACCTTTTTTTTCAATTATTGGAATACTTCTTTTCATTGCTTCCTGACCTGCATTATCACCATCAAAACAAAGCGTAATTTTTTTGGCAAAACGAGAAATAAGATTTACCTGATCTTCTGTTAATGCGGTACCTTTAATAGCAACAGTATTCGTTATTCCTTCCTGAAAAGCGGCAATAACATCTAATTCTCCTTCCATAACAATTGCCTGTTCTGTTTTTTTAATTGCATCTTTACTACTATTAAGACCAAAAAAAACACTTCCTTTATGATAGACAAGTGTTTCTCGTGTATTAATATATTTTGCTACCTGGTCGTTTGTATGTAAAATTCTTCCAGAAAATCCAATTACATTTCCTCTATGATCATATAAAGGAAACATAAGTCTATCTACAAAAAAATCAGCAATTCTTCCCATTCTTTTTGTTACCAAACCTGCTTCAAATAAATCCTCTGCATTATATTTTTTCTTTTGTAATAAATATTGTGTTAAGGCGTTCCCACTTGTAGGAGCAAATCCTAACATATAGGTTTCTATTGTTTGTGGTTTTATTTTTCTACTTTCCACATATGCTAATGCACGTTTTCCAACAGCATGTTTTGTTAGTAAATAATGGTAAAATTCCATGGCAATAGCATTTATTTTGTAAATAATTTCTTTTTTTGAAGAGATGGAGCTATCATATCCTGTTTGTTCTAACGCAATTCCTGCTTTTTCTGCCAAAATTCGTAAAGCCTCTGGGAATTCAATATGCTCGTATTCCATTAAAAAGCTAAAACAATCTCCACCCTTACTACACCCAAAACAATGCCAAATTTGCCGCTCTGGAGAGACAACAAAAGAAGGAGTTTTTTCATTGTGAAATGGACAATTTGCTTTAAAATTATTCCCCAATTTTTTAAGAGGAACATATGTTGCTATAAGGTTTACTAAATCAATTTTTTCACGAACTAATGAGACTTGATCCATATGCTTGCCTGCTAATTGTAGCACGAGACATCCACTTTTCCTATTTAGGAATACCTGAATCATGCAAATACCAACTATGGGATTATTTTTTATCATTATTTTAATACACAATTTTTTAGGTAGTTATCGCACTTGGTGAAAGAGGGATTTTTTTTGTCTTAATCTTTTTCTTGCAATTTTTAACTTATCCCGTTACAATTTGTTTGCTTCATGAAAAAAACTGGATTTGCAGACGTTTTAATAGGACTTCAATACGGTGACGAAGGGAAAGCCAAAGTCATAGATTTAATCGCAGATAAATATAATATTATTGCCCGATTTAATGGCGGTGCAAATGCAGGACACACTATAGAAACCTCCAAAGGCAAAATTGGGCTTCATCAAATTCCCTCTGGTATTTTTTATGAAGATAAACTTTTATATATTGGTTCTGGCTGCGTTATAAACATGGCAAAAATTGTGGAAGAGTTAGAAGCTGTTAAAAAATTAGGGATAGATTTAACAAATCGACTTTTTATTTCAGATCAAGCATCAGTTGTGCAACCACACCACATTTTAGTTGATATTTTAACAGCCGGAGAAATTGGCACAACCAAAAACGGTATTGGACCTACCTATGCTGATCAGGCAATGAGAATGGTTAATGGCAGATTAGTAAATATTAAACTTGGGGAATTACTAGATAATTTAGATCTTTTTGACCAAATGAAAGAAAATTTGGAGCGAAAAATCCAAAAGCATAATGTAAAAGATATTAATGTTGAAAAAACAATTCAAGAACTTAAAACAGCTTTAACAATAATTACTCCATTTATTCAAAGGGATACCTTGTTTTTGCAAAAACAGGTAGAAAGTGGGAAATCAGTACTTTTTGAAGGAGCTCAATCCGTCATGCTCGATATTACCAAAGGTTTTGTCCCCTATGTTACATCTAGTCACACTGTTGCAGGAGCTGCCTTTGTTGGTGGAGATTTATCTCCTAAATTTCATAGAAAAACTATCGGCGTTGCAAAAGCTATTATGAGTCGTGTTGGGAACGGACCATTTGTCTCTGAGTTTGGTGGACGGAAATCAGAAGAATATTGTATGGATGGAGCCAAGCACAACAAGGACTATGAGCTATCCACATATAATGTGGATAAAATGTTGATATCCTCCAACCCCTTTGATATTGGTATCGCATTACGAATCTTGGGAAATGAATATGGAACAACAACAAAAAGACCAAGACGTATTGGCATGCTTGATTTAGTGCAGTTATCATATGCCATCAAAATGAATGGAGTTGACGAAATATTTTTAAACAAATGCGATTTATTAGTAGATTTTGCAAAAACAAAAGATAATGCAATTCCACTAGTTACCGGATATACCTTAAACAAAAAAGAAATTGATTATGTCCCTGCATCAAATACTGCATATAATAAAGTCAGTCCAATCATTACAAATTTCCCTGCTTTCTCAGAATCAATTGTAAATAAAAAATCTGCAGAAAAACTACCACAAGAATTACAAAAATTATTAGAAACTATTGAAAAAGTGACAGAATGTAAATTTTTAGGAATTGGAACTGGCTCACAAAGAGAAGCATATATTCTTTTTTAAGAAAATTTTAACTTCGTCTTGCTACCATTCTTATAATGCTTGCTAAAGTTTGGTCATGTGCAATTGTTGGTCTTGATGCAATTCCAATAGAAGTAGAGGTAGATATTGCATCACAAGGACTTCCTTGTTTTACCATTGTTGGATTACCGGATAAAGCTGTTGAAGAATCACGAGAAAGAGTACGCTCTGCATTAAAAAATAGCGGAGCAGATTTTCCCGCAAAAAGAATAACCGTTAATTTAGCTCCGGCTGATTTACCAAAAGAAGGTCCAAGTTATGACTTACCAATTGCTATTGGTATTTTGTTAGCATCAGGACAACTGCAAGATCAGATGAGTGAAGCATTTTTTACCGGAGAACTTTCATTAAATGGAGATGTACGACCAATAAGCGGGATATTATCTCAAGTTCTACTTGCAAGAGAGCGACATATAAAACAATTTTTTCTGCCAGTTGGAAATGCGCCAGAGGCTGCATATATTTTTGGTGTAGATATTTATCCTGTCACTTCATTAAAAGAATTATTTCTTCATTTAACGTGCGAAAAATTAATTACAAAACAAGAACAAAATGCAATAGATTTTGAAACTGAAAAACAAATTTTCACTTATGATTTAAAAGATATTCATGGACAAGAACAAGCAAAACGTGCATTAGAAATTGCTGCTGCTGGTGGACATAATATTCTTCTTAAAGGCCCACCTGGTGCCGGAAAAACCCTTCTTGCCCGCACTCTTCCTTCAATCCTCCCCAATATGACATATTCCGAGATGATAGAAGTAACCAAAATTTATAGTATTGCAGGCATGCTTCCTGAAAAAGGGGTTATTTTCATCCGTCCATTTAGATCTCCTCATCACACAACAAGTTTGGTAGGACTTATTGGCGGAGGGACAATACCAAAACCAGGAGAAATTTCTTTGGCTCATAGAGGTGTTTTATTTTTGGATGAATTACCTGAATTTCCTAAAATTATCTTAGAATCTTTAAGACAACCTCTAGAAGACGGTGTTGCTTATATTTCTCGTTCTCATGGAAGAGTTACGTTTCCTACCAAATGTATGGTTGTTGCAGCACAGAATCCCTGCCCATGTGGATATTTTGGGGATAAATTACATACATGCACCTGTTCTCCAATGAGTGTATTACGATACAAAAAACGTATTTCAGGACCTCTTTTAGACAGAATTGATATTCATTTAGAAGTACCTGCAGTAAAAATAGAAAAACTTGCAACAAATACTACCTCTTCCGAATCTTCTGAAACTGTGAGAAAAAGAGTACAGTTTGCACGAGATATACAAAGTAAACGTTTTGCGGGAACAACACTTACCAACAATGCAGATATGACATCTAAAGATTTAAAATATTTTTGTCCTGTATCAGAGGATTGCCTTACTCTTTTGCATACAGCTCTTGAAAAGCTTCACTTATCTGCAAGAAGTTATCATAGAATAATTAAACTCTCCCGAACAATTGCAGATTTAGAACAAACCAATCAAATACTTCCCCAACATATAGCAGAAGCGCTACAATATAGACCATTGTAGTATGCAAAAAAATTTTGTCACAATACTTATTCCTTGTCTTAATGAAAAAGAAACAATCGGAAATATTGTTAAACAATCAAAACAATTACTAAAACATGAAAAAATTCCCGGAGAAGTTTTAGTTGTTGATAATAATTCAACAGATACCTCAGGCAGACTTGCAAAAAAAGCAGGAGCACGAGTAGTGGTATGTAAAAAACAAGGGTATGGCAACGCAGTACGATTTGGTATTTTACAAAGCAAAGGAGCATATATTTTTTTACTCGATGCAGATGAGTCATATAAACCTTCTTTATTACTGCAATTTAAAGCAGCTTTAGAAAAAAATAACTATCCCGACTTAATTATTGGGTCCCGCATAAAAGGAACAATTGCTCCTCATGCAATGCCTTTTTTACATAAAAGAATTGGCACCCCTTTTTTAACAAAACTTATTAATATTTTATTCTCTTTATCATTATCTGATTGTAATTCTGGCATACGATTATTTAATAAAGAAGCATTTAAAAAATTATCACTCACAGCAAATGGTATGGAATTTGCATCAGAAATGATAATACAAGCAAAATTAGCAAAACTTTCTATAATAGAAATACCTGTGGATTTTTATCCAAACAAACGTATTTTAGGAAAAACTCACTTACGGACAATTCCAGATGGATTTCGTCACCTTGCAAATATTGTTATACATAGTATAAAAAAATAAGAATGAAAAAATTGAATTTATTCTTAAAAATTCTAAGT
>DASVYQ010000061.1:0-40868 GCA_036392095.1 Patescibacteria group bacterium | reverse complement strand
GGAAAAACAGCATCCATAACAGCCAAACCAATATTTCTATGATCGGTGTGATTTATAAACCCAGGCTCTGTTGCAGCAGAATAATAAAATGTGGGATCCATGGTAATAACAGTTGTTGGTTTAATTGTGCGAATTATCCTAACAATTTCTTCTTTTAACGTTTTATCTGCTGTTAATTCCGTATCTGGATGGTTTAAGAAAAATATGTCAGAAAGCCCTAAAATTTTTCCTGCCTCTCGTTGTTCTTCTTGGCGAATTTTAATAAGTCTTTCTGAGGTCATTGTAGGATCTGAAGAACCTTTACTTCCATCTGTAGCAATTATGTAGTAGGCCGTTGCTCCCTCTTCTACCCACTTAGCAATACTTCCTGAGGCTCCAAAATCCATATCATCTGGGTGTGCACCAATTGCTAAGATAGTTTTTTTATCCATAGAGTGTGGGCCAGGAAGGACTCGAACCTTCGACATGGAGTGTATAAGACGCCTGTTCTAGCCGCTGAACTACTGGCCCAAAGTTGTCTTGATTGTAGCAAAAAGAGTCTCTAAAGGAAAGGTTAGAGCTTTGCGCGGGTTGCAATTTCGACTTCAATTTGTCTAACATCTTTCCCAAATTTAAGTCTGGACAATTCTTTAATTAATTCTGCAACTCGTGGATTTTCCAAGGCTTTTTCTTTAGCCATATCTTTAGTTACATCAATTGAGAACGGCGTAACCGGTTCTCCATGCACAAGTGTTCTGACATATGCATTGTATCGATCAATATTAATTAAATCCGCTTCATTAAATACTGGTTGGAACTCGTGTTGCAAGTAATTTGCATCTTGTACGCCAACTCTAAAGGCTGCTATTGTTCCAACGTTTCCAAACACAGCGTTTTTAACTTCTTCTTCCATTTGCCCAGTAAACTGGTTTGCAACAATAAGATTTAATTTATATTTACGAGCCTCAGACAAAATAACTGCAAAATCAGGAGTTGCAAAGTTCTGGAACTCGTCAACATATAGGAAGAAATCTTTACGCTTTTCTTGAGCAATATCTTGTCTACTCATAGCAGCGACTAACAATTTTGGAATAAGGATAAGGCCCAAGAAGTTAGAATTCTCTTCTCCAACTCTTCCCTTTGCTAAATTAACTAACAAGATCTTTTGATTATCCATAACATCTCTAAAATCAAAGGAAGATTTCGATTGACCGATAATATTACGCATTAATTTATTTGTGGTAAAACGGCCGAATTTTGACACAATGTAATCCAAAACTTCTGATTTATGGAAGTCAGATGTTTGTGCAATCTGATCTGTCCAATAACGTTTAATAATAGGATCTGTAACCTTTGGCAAAATTGCCTGCATAAAAGAAGAATCAGTTAAGATACGTTGTACTTCAATAAACGTACTTCCCTCTTCATACATAACAGTTAACATGGCATTTCGAATACCATGCTCCAAACGAGGACCAACAATACCAGTGTGATGTGGATCGTACAACTTGTAAAACAAACCAATAATACTTGATACCACATAATGCTTTTCTTCTTCGGTAAAGGCTTCCATAATATTTAAACCCATTGGTCTTGAAGTATCTGATGGGTCAAAAATAATAACATCCTCTGCTCTATTGGCAGGAATTCTGGGCAATACCCCTTCTACCAAATCTCCGTGAGGATCAATAACACAAACTCCTTGACCGTTATTAATATCTTGAATAATCATGTCTTTTAAAAACTCGGATTTCCCGGTACCTGTTTTTCCAATAATGTACATATGTCGTCGGCGGTCTTCTAAACCAATATATACAGGCTTTGCCAAACCTCTAAAGGTACTTGTGCCCAAATATAATCCGTCTGTGGCAATTTGTGTTGGAGCTGGGGCTCGTTTACTAGTAAGCCAGAAAATATGTGGTGTTGTAATAGATTTATTGGGAAAATGGAAAATAGTTGCCAATTCTTCACTTGTCATAATGCTCGTTTGTCCCCGCATTGGCCAAAATCTATAGACAAAATCTTTTACCAATAAGCTCTTAAACCATGGTTTACACTTAGTAAAAGAATTAGAACCGGCAAATTGTTCAAATGCACTGGTTAAGTTGCTTAAATGAGCATCTGATATATCTTTATCTTTTGCAGACACAACCATCCGTATAGCCACATTAAATCCTGGTTTTTGAATTTTATTTTCTATTCCTTCTAATTCTTTAGGGTCTGTTGCATATTTTGCAGTCTCAGGATTTGCTTCACTTTTTTTTGTTCCTGCAATAAACTTTCTTCCTTGTTTTTTCCATTTACTATCAGCAGGACTTATAAGAATTTGCAGAGCGGCTCCCTCTCCTTCTGTCATTTTTGCTAAAACCGTTGTTAATAAAGACAAACCATCTATTGGCATATCTTTAAAGATTTTAATTGGCTTATATGCAGATGCCTTTAATTTCAGAGAGGCAAAAGAAACTTTCCCATCTTCTGAAAAAATATTATATTCATTGCCAATGATACTTTTTTGTTTTGGATCATTTTCATCTACTACTCGTATATCTGCATCTGGATATGCTCCGTTAATTTGCTTTTCAACTAAATCCTTTAATTTATTTGAAGTGTGAACAAAAAACCGAATATCTCCAGGCATACCAACAATTTCAAAAGAAATATGCGGCTGCGGATTTAAAAACGCAAATCTTCCCCCTTTTCGCAAAGAAGCAAAACCTGAAAACATTTGCTCTGCAGCATCTATTTTAATTTCGTTTTCGCGAGGAAGTGATACTTGTAAAAGTGTTGAATCAAGTGAAGCTTTTTCCCTATTTCTGTATTTGTAAAATAAAAAGGCAAAATACCCTCCGAAGAAAAAACCAAGTAAAATAAGCGCTACAGCACCGACACTAAAAAAAAGTATGGCAAAAAATATCATTAAGTTTTGGGTGGACAGAGCGTTGATAAGATTCATATTTACCCTTTCTGTTTTTCCTTCTCTTTCATTTGGAATTGTCTCACAATAAGCATTGCGAGCCATAAAAAAGACTCTGAAGGATTTTTAAATAAAAAATTCCCCTTAACTTTTGCTTGTGCTTCTTCTTTTGTCATTGGCAATTTTATAAATCCAGAGGGTTGTGTACTTACAGGTGTTGCCGCTGCAGCATGTTGCACTCCCAATTGTCTAACCTCTTGAGGAATTTGCGGCATTGATTTTATTTCTTTTACTCCGGCTGCTTCTACTTCTTTTGGTAATTCAACCGGTGCCTCTGCAGGTTTTACGGTTTCTACAGGTTTTAAAACAGATGGCATTGGTTCTGCCTCTTTTACCATGCTGCCAGTTGGCACAACAGGTTGTTGTGTAGTTTGTGGAAACTGAACAACTGTTTGTGAAGTTGCTGATTGTTGATTTTGTTGTTGCTGTTTTTGTGTATCGTCCATAGTAATCTTACTATACCATCTTACCTACTCAAAGACAATTAAAATTTCTTAACAAAATCATTACAAAGACATTACGATTTTGCCGAGTTAGGAACCCAACCGCAACGAGGACATGCAGTTAATTTTTGTTGTTGAATGAGTAATACTTCTTCGTCTGTAGCAATCCAATCACATTGTTTGCATGCAATTTGAAAACATGTTTTACATTGCTCATTTTTTTGCTGCATGTACGTATTATATCTTGTTTCTAAAAAAGATCATTGACAAAAATGCTAACTGGCACTATTATGACAACTACTTACATGATGTAAGTAAAAGATCTGGGGATCAGATCCCAGCAAGTCAGGGGAAACGTGGTGAAATTCCACACTGTGCCGCAACTGTAATCTTTGCAAAAAGCAAGTCAGACTGCCTGAATCTTTTTACCTCGAGCAGGGATTTTTATAATGGCCTTCCTTGCGAAGGCTTTTTTATTGCAAAGACCTCTTGCTTGAGAACAAGAGGTTTTATGGTATTTAACAGACATTACAATAAATATTTGCAGTCAATAGTTTTGCTTTTTGCAGGACTTTCTTTTGGTATTGGTATATTCTTTCTTCTCTTTCCTATTCCCAACACCAAACATACGAAAAAAACAATTGTTGCAGCACAAATAACACCAAAACCAACTGTTTATTCTCTAGATAATCAACCACTAGAAACGATTATTACCCAAGAAATAACAGAAATTCCAACAGCAATGCCAACTTCTCAATCTCAGGCAACAAATGCCTCTACTCCTCCAACCTCCACTCCACAACAGCAAACAATAATGCTTACTATTTCTGAGCCGAATGGAACTACTTCTAATGCAATAACCCTTAATGGCGATCAAACTCCATGCAGTATTTTGCAGGAAACAAAAAATGAAGGAAAAATAAAATCACTTACCATTCAAAACTATCCATCAATGCATAGTGATTATGTGCAAGAAATGAATGGATATCAAAACAGCTGGAACTTTATGTTAAATGGAACAAAAGAACCCACAGGATGTTCTAACTATCATCTAAAACAAAACGACAATGTAACGTGGAAATTTGATTAATATGAAAAAAACTTTAAGTATTATTCTTTTATTTTTAGGTATTTTTGCTCTTGCAGGATTTTCTGTGAGTGCTGATTCATCTATTACAAATGCACTAAATTATTTAAAGACAAACCAATCATCTGCAGGACAAATAACAGGTGGGTCAACCGGTGATGCCTCTGCATGGGCTGCAATTGCCTTTGCTGCTAACGGAATTGATCCAACAACTGTTAAAAATCCAACTATTTCCTTAATTGATTATCTTTCCAGCAATATTCCAACAACCTCCTCATCTGCAACAGAATGGGAAAAATGGATTTTAGCAATTGTTGCTAGCAATCAAAATCCATATGGTTTTGGCGGGACTAATCTTGTCTCAACTCTAGAGTCTGCTACCTACTACACAAAGAATCAACTTGGTGATGTAACAACAGCAACAGATGACTGGTTTGGCGTATTATCACTTATCTCTGCAGGTGTAGATAAAAACGATGCAGTGTTAACAAATAGCTTATCCTTTATTTTATCTCACCAAAATACCGATGGCGGATTCGGGTATAACATAACAGCCGGAAGCGATGGAAACGATACTGCTGCAGCAATTCAAGCATTAGCTGAAGCACAAAATTATGGAGTTACCAATGCTTCTCTTTCTGCTGCAATTACCAGCGCAAAAACATATTTACTAACAACTCAAGATAAAAGCGGTGGCTTTTTATATGACACAAATCCTTGGACAACTGCTCCAGATTCAGATTCAACCACATGGGCACTGATGGCTTTAAATGTTTTAGGAATGCAAAGCTCAACTCAAGCAACAAATGCAAAACAGTGGCTATTAACACAACAATCAAATACTGATAGTGGATTTACTGCATGCAACAATTGGGATGCAAATGGAAATTGCATAGGATATGCATCTAACTCTACTACAACTTCTCATGCATTAATTGCTCTAGCAGGAGATGGATGGGTAATTAAAACCTTTGACACAGCAACCATTACTCCAGCACCAACTGGTTCTCTAACGCCAACCCCTACTCCTCCTATTGCTCCGACAAGTACACCAACCCCTACCCCTACTCCTGTTGTGATTACCAATACTGTTATTGTTACGCCAACTCCACAACCTACACAGCCAAGTACAACAAAAACTATTTATATTACAAAAAATATTATTATTACCCCAACTCCAGAGCCTCAAGTTTTAGGAGCACAAACTGTTAAAGAAACAACTGTAGAACAAGTGAACCCTTTAAAATATATTTTGCCTACAATATTTTTAACGTTAAGTGGAATTCTCTTGGGAATTTTTACCTGGAATACATTTTTGAAGAAAAAATTAGCTAACGTTTTATCCAAATAGTTTCTTTTTTATCTTCTTTAAAATTTGCAAAACGGCTCTGAGTAAACAATAAATCAGAAAGTCTATTAAAATAGATTACAATTGCTGATGACACAAATTCTTTTTCTAAAAGTCCAACTATTTTTCTCTCTGCTCTTCTTGCCAATGTTCTGGCATACTGCAATTGTGCTCCTACTTTTCCCCCTCCAGGAAGAATAAAATTAGTAAGTTCTGGTAATTCTTTCGTCATTTCATCAATTCTTTTCTCAAACAAGCTAACGGCTTTTGTAAAACGCTCTGATTCGTAAATTTGATCATTTTCTGTATGCTTCGGATTTGCTAAGAGTGAACCGATTGTTAATAAGTCATCTTGTATCCCTTCTAATTCTTTTCTAAGCTGCTTCTCATATTGTTCTTCTCCTAAAAAAGACACAATAATTCCTAAAAAACTGTCTAACTCGTCAATTGTTCCGTAGGTATCAACGCGAGGGTTATTTTTTTTAACTCTGGTGCCATCAAAAAGTGATGTTTGACCGCGGTCTCCTGTTTTTGTGTAGATTTTCATTAAGTTTATTTTTTACTAAAAGACAATTTCGGCATTATTCGAAGGGCAAATTCATAACTTCCAAATAAAATACCTACATAGGATAAATCTCCAAGAACTGTATTCCTAAAGAATGGAATGCCCATAACATATGCATCCATAAGACCTGTTAGTGTTTTTGCATACATGCCACTCATAAGCCAAACTCCAAAGTTTGTGATTAAGAAGAATAAAATAGAAGATGTTACAGATGCTGCAATAACTGTTGCAATATTTTTATGATTTCTTAGATACAATCCAATTAAACCGGTTAAGATAAAGCTTCCATACACAAAAATCATGGTGTTATGAAATCCTAAAAATATATCTGAAATCATCATAGCAATAATTGGAACAATAAGCGCATATTTTTTATTTAAATATACTCCTCCAAACAATGCCATTGCTGCAATTGGCGCAACATTTGGAATATGTGGAATTAAGCGCAAAATAACTGCAAGTGCAATAAATAAAATAGGGTTAAATATATTTTTTATTTTCATAACTTTCGAGCTTCATAATAACATAAGAAATTATGAGCTGCAATCCTCTGTAAATTTTTCCCCACAAGTTGTACATGCAGGAATTTTTATCCTATATGGTCTTGTATTTGGGTGCCCTTTCGTACATTCAAAATGTAAAGATCCAAACTCATCGCTATCAAATCCCCCAGAAGATAGACTAGTAAACGGAGATGTATTTAATGCTATCTGAGGTGACTGAGACAAAGATTTAAGATCTCCGTTTGTTCTCATACCACTTTCCCCTGGGCACACTCCTCCTCCTTGTTTTACATTTTCTTGTTTTCCAATTCTAAAAATATCTGAAGCAGTATATGCTACGTGCACAACTTGTGCTTGGGCAACTAATTGTTGTCTTAAAGCTGCAATATTGCTCTGACCTAAAACATTTTGTTGTAATACTGCTAGTGAATCTTTTAATTTATCTGCTTCAATTAAAAGAGTATTAAATGTATGTGCTTGTTCACTTCTTATATCGTCAGCTGAAAATAAAGCTAATTTATGCATAAGAGTAATGTATCTTTCAACCAGTTCTGTAGTTCCGGGAATAATTACCTCTTCAAAATCTTGTCGTATCATAAACTCATGATCTCTATGGAAAAATTTATGAACATCTTCCGGTTCTTCTAACCCTGACTGTGCTAATTCCACAACATGAGAAAGAAAATAGGCATCCAAACTGGTATATTCAGCTTCCGCACTGGCAAAATAATCTCGTTTTAATTGCATTGCAACGTATAAATATTCTTCGTAAGATAGTGAAGAACTATATCTATATAGCCGTACATATTTCTCTATATGTCCGTCAACTTCTCTTTCTTCTAGTCGAAATACATCATAAAAATTATGTAAAAATAATGAATCCCGACCATCTATTTCTTGACCTCCCGGAGCAGAAATAACAGTCACCATTGTGCCAACTTCTGTATTTGGATGACAAAGTATTGTTTCAACTCGCTGCATTTCTAAAATTTCTGCATTCATTCTTGGTTTATCTATTTCCCTGACATCTGGAAGCGAAAGTTGATGATTTCGTCCATCAATAACCATTTGTTCTGCAGTTTTTCCTAATTGTGGAACATAGAGTTGTCTTTCTGGTGTTATTGCATAATCAATTGTGCTTAAAAGAACATTTACCCTTTCTCCCAAGTGCGTAACTAATTGTTTTCTTGTATAGTTATCTAATTGAGTTAATGCTGTTTCTCTTTCTTGTGCGTCTTGCATTGTAAATACTCTTTGATAATTCTCAATATCAAATTCCCCATCATATTGCATGATTGATCTTCCTTCTACAATATCTTGAGTGCATATTTCTCTGCTTGCCCAACGTCTATGACGATTGGCAATAATTGCATCAAACATATGAGCTTGTTCTAAAACTAACTGTGGTATGTTAGAAGATTTTAATGCTTGATCGTGTGTTCCCAAAGCATCTGGTTTATGAACTTGAGCAATAGAACTCCAAGCTGTATATTCTGCAGCTGTTGGAGCATATCTTTGTGTTTGTGCTGTTACTCTTTCTGCCATAAAAAAACTCCTTGGCTTCCAAGGAGTTACAACTGTTGTTGCTTCTGCTCGGAAGTATATTTATTGGGGATCTGACTTTCCAATTTCTTGGATTACAGTTGCGGCACAGTGCTTGAATTTCACAAGCTTCACCCAAACTATTTTGTTATTTCGTTATGTGAATTTCTCAAAATCCCCAGAAGAAAATACAAGAAGTTTCCTGCTCGAGATTTTATTAAGAACGGTTTTCTGACTATACAGTAGCGGCACTATGGAGGAATTACACCTCACTTACCCAATTTCTTAACATTCAGAATATCCACAGCTATAGCATTTTTTACAACCTTCTTCAAAAGCAAAACTAGATACTCCGCATTTTGGACAAATATCATACAAATTTGTATGAGGAGCTGGTATATCTAAAGCCAATGGTTGTTGATTTTCTGAAACATGCGTTAATGGTGCTGTTGGTGCTTCAACATGAGGTACTTCTCCATTACTCATTACTTCTGCTATAACTTTTTTGTCTTCTACCTTTCCATTTACTGCAAATCCAAAGTGCTGAGATAATACTTTTGCAATTGCATCTGGGAGTGATCTGACTCTATTAACACCAAAACCAATACTTCGTGCTCCACCAATGCCTGTTAATTGAGCTACAATTTGTTTAATTCTTTCTCGTGGTGCTAACGTACTGTTAAGTCGTAAGTTAAGAGAAACAAGTCTACCAATTGCTTCAGCCATTGCGCCTACATCGCTTCCTGATTTGCCGATTGTGATAAATACTTCAAATGGTTGCTTGTCTGGTGTGTGATTAATAGTTACAAAGGTTTCTCCCATTGGTGTTTCAGCTCTATAGGTAACTCCTTCAACCATTTGTGGTCTAGAAATAACCGGCATAATTGTTGGAAGAGCTGGTTGTTGCACTTGTAATACTTCTTCTTTCTTCTCCTTCTTCTCTTCCACTCTCTCTAACACTCCTTGTCGTGATCCGTCTCTCATGTAGGTAACACCTTTAAGACCGTAATCATATGCTGCCATGTAAAGTGTTTTTACATCATCAACTGTATGAGAATTTGGTGCATTTACTGTTTTAGAAATTGATGAATCAATATATTCTTGTGCAATTGCCTGAACTCGTACATGCTCAAGTGGTGTTAAGTCATTTGCAGATACAAAGTATGCTGGTCGCGCTTGAGTATCTGGATGTGCTTTTCTCCAAACATCAAACAATGGATGATATACCATGTCTTCTCCGCCTCTCCAACGTCTAAGGAAAGAGAATTCATACACAGGTTCAATTCCAGATGAAACTCCTGATACTAATGACGTTGTTCCGGTTGGAGCAATAGTTAATAAAACTGCATTGCGAATACCTTGTTCTGCAATCTTTTTTTGCAAAGCCTTTGGCAAATTTTGGATGTGGTACCCTTTTATATATTTGGATTTAACAAATTTAGGGAATGCCCCTTTTTCCGCTGCCATATCTGAAGATGCTTCATAAGCATTATCTCGCAAAGTTTTAAAAATTTTCTCAATAACTGGAATTGATTCTTCTGCACCGTATTTAATATGCATTTTTATAAGTGCATCTCCCAAGCCCATAATTCCTAAGCCCGTTCTTCGAATTTCTTTCGCAATTTGTTCATTTTCTGGGAAGAAATAATAGGTTTGATCAATAACATTATCTAAAAATCGCATTGCAACCTGAACATCTTTACCAAACGATTCGTAATCAAATTCTCCTGGGATTTCTTTTTCCAAATCTGCTCCTTTTACATATGCAGACAAGTTCATTGCACCTAAGTTGCAAACTGCCCAAGGACCAAGTGGTTGCTCTCCACATGGATTTGTTGCAACTAATCTTTCAAAATACCATGTATTAGATCGTTTGTTAGATCTCTCCATAAAGTGAAGACCTGGTTCTGCACTTCTCCATGCTGCTGTGCAAATTAAGTCCCACAATTCTCGTGCTTTTACTGTTTTATAGACTTTTACTTTTTTACCAAGTGCTTTCCATTGATCAATTTCACCATTCCATTTTGTGTCATATTCTGGATCTTCAATGTCTGGATATACTAAATCCCAATCTCCATCTTTTTTTACTGCTTCCATAAAAGCATCTGAGACACATACAGATAAATTTGCTCCGTTAATCTTTGATAAATCTTGTTTTACGGTAATAAATTCCTCAATATCTGGATGCCAATCCCAAAGCATAAGCATGGTTGCACCTCTTCGTGTTCCACCTTGTTGGACAACATCATGAGTGGCATATGAGAAAAGTCCAGCCCAGGTAACAGGACCAGATGATGTTCCGTTAACTTTTTTAACTCTTGCTCCTCGTGGTCTAAGAGATGAAAGATTAAGTCCTACTCCTCCGCTTCGTGATTGAATTTCGACCAGTTGTTTTAATGAATCCAAAATTCCTTCTCTTGAATCTTTTGGAGATGGAATAACAAAGCAATTAAAGTAGGTTACTTGGTAGTTTGTCCCGGCACCTGATAAAATTCTTCCTCCAGGAACAAATTTAAAATCAGACATGACATTGTAGAATGCTTTTTCCCATTTTTTGCGTTGTGCTGGTTTTTCATTTTGGGCAATTCCCCAAGCAACTCTTTGCCAAGTCTCTTCAGGAGTATGTTCTGTAAGAGAACCATCTTCTGCTTTCAAAGCATATCTGTCTAAGAAAACCTTTTCTCGTAAGGTTCCGACAAAGTCTTGTACTTGTGTTTGTTTTTTTGTATCTGACATATTATTTAATTAATTTTTTTACTTCCCTTTCAAAATCTTCTATGTCTACAAACCGCTTAAAAACACTTGCAAACCGAATGTATGCAACCTGGTCAAGTTTTTTTAATCGCTTTGCAACCATTTCTCCTATTTCTTTACTCTTTACTTCAACTGTATCTTTACTCCTCAATTCCCGTTCTATATCTGTTACTATTTTTTCTATTTCTTCAACAGATACTTTTGTTTTTTCGCAAGAGGTTAATAATCCTCTTTTTAATTTATCTCTGTCAAATTGTTCTCGTCTTGCGTCTTTTTTAATAACGTACAAATTAATGTTTTCTACTCTTTCGTAGGTAGTAAACCTTTTTGTACAATTTAGACAAGATCTTCTTCTTCTAATTGTTCCTAATTCTTCATTGTCTCTTGTCTCCACAACCTCTGTTAAATTGGACCCACAATATGGACACTTCATATCTATACTTCTGCCTTACACTCAGTATAGCTCAAACTATATGTAGTGTCAAATCAATATTAGAACCACTATACATAGCGCGTCAACTAGTAATTAGTGTATCAAAATGCTTCATTGCCAAAAATTAGCTTCAAAACCATTTTGTGACCTTTTTTACCAATTTTAATGAACAAAAAATATAGTCAATACTAAGAATATTTACTTATTCTTCTGTAATTGTGTATTAACCGCATTTTCAAATTGCTTTACTCTTTTCTCCTCAGCATTCATTTGAGCTGCATAATGAGGAGATAATTTTGCTGCAATACCTTCTATTACTTCGTCATGTTTTTTACTGCTGTCTGCTAATTTGCCTAACTCCTCTGTTACATTTATCCCTTGTTTTTGTGCCAGATTAACCTGATCTATTGCCTCTTGAAAATAATTCTCGGCTTTAGATACTGTTGTTACAATTAAATCTTGTTTTTGCGGTGAGAATTTTTGCAAATAAAGACTGCCGGAAAGGCGTTTGTCTGCCTGAAGAATATCAAAGTCTGCTTTTGTTAACGGGTCTGAAATTAAAAAACTGACAACTCTATCTCGAATAACTTTTAATATATAAAAAGGACTGTCAGGTAAAATACCAGGATATGGTAACTCATATGAGTCAACATTAGGTTCTGTTGTTTCTTCTGCCGTTGTTGGTGCAACGGTAACTGTTTGAGCAAACGTTTTAAAGGGGAGCAAAGAAGATGTGACAAGAAGGAAAACAATGAGTATGAAGGATTTCATGGTAATGCATATTATTAGATAATAAAATGCATTATGTCAATTAGGATCTTTTGTTTATTGCGTCAAGTACGAGATTAAGTGCTTGTTCTTGATCATGAGAATAGGTATTAACAACTAAATCATAATATTTTTCATTCCAATAAGTCCAGGAAGGATCATCAGGTGCATATAATCTTCTCCATTTGTCTATATCATTTTTTTCTCGAACCAGTACTTCCTCTTTTGCATCTGCAATACTCATGTGTTCTCTATTTACTAATCTGTCAATTCTAATCTGTGTTTGATCATTCCCCAATGTATCTGTACATAAAACCAAAACTTTAAAAACATCTGATACTTCTTGCGCATTAAATCCTGCAAGTTTTGTTTCTAAAACAATATTTTTATCTTCTTTAAGAATTTTTTTAAGCTGTGCATCAAATAATTCATCCTCTGAATCAGGTCGTAAATTAGTATCTTTTTCAGAAAGTCCTAATCTATTTCTGACAGCTTCCCAAAAAATTTCTCCACCTTCCATGTGGCGCCATGAAAGATGTTGGGCTAATTTTTTAGCCAATGTTGTAGAACCAGAAGCGATTCTTCCTGAAATAGTAATAATACGAGTACCAGGAAGTGTTACAGGATTCATATGAAGAATTATTTGGTTACACTCTCTCCGACTTTTTCTGTCATTTCAATAAGCCTATTTGTGTATCCCCATTCATTGTCATACCATGCAATAACTTTTACCATATTTCCTCCAACTACTTGTGTTAAAGAAAGATCGACAATAGATGAATGAGAATTGCCAACAATATCTGAGGAAACAATTGGATCTTCAGTTGCCATCATAACACCTTTAAATGCTGGCAATGCTGCTCCTTTTTTAAGAGCATTATTTACCTCTTCTTTTGTTACTTCTTTTTTAAGTAAAAACGTAAAGTCAGATAAAGATCCTGTTGGAACTGGGACTCTAATTGCCAATCCATTAAATAATCCCTGAAGTGCTGGGATAACTTTTGCAGCTGCTTTTGTTGCACCAGTACTAGTTGGAATAATATTTACTGCAGCAGATCTTGCTCTTCTATAATCTTTATGTCCCCCATCTAATAAGTGTTGATCAGAGGTGTATCCATGAACAGTTGTCATCATTGCCTTCTCGACTCCAAAAGTATCTTCCATAATTTTGGCAACAGGTGCGATACAATTAGTTGTGCAAGAAGCATTATTAATAATTGCTTCTCCTTTATAATCATCTGCATTTACCGATAAAACATATGTTGGAGTATCATCTTTTGCAGGAGCAGACATAACAACAGCTTTTGCCCCATTTGTTATGTGAGGTGCAGCTTTATCTTTTGTTAATAACTTTCCTGTACAATCAATCACAACATCTATATTTAAATCTTTCCAAGGCAAAAAGGTTGGATCTTTTTGAGAAAATACAGGAATTTCTTTACCATCAACAACTATATATCCTAAAAAATTAGCCTCTGGTTTAAAAGGAGATTTTTCCCCTTCTGCTAAAGGCTTTGCAGATACCTCATGATCAAGCGTTCCATAATTACTATCAAATTTAAGTAAATACATCCATCCTTTTAAGTCAGTAGAAGATCCGGCATTAATTGCTGCAACTTGAAGGTTTTTGCTGTGTGATTTGAGGATTACTCGGTGCGCTACTCTTCCGATTCTTCCGTATCCGTTTATTGCAATGCGAATCATAGAATAGATTTATTATACACTTATTTTTACTTGTTGCAAGACAAAGAGCTGACAAATTAATCAGTAAATTCTTGACTAAACATTTCTCCGTACCCGCCTGCACTGCCAACACCAATTCCAATCTTTTTATAATTTGGAGATAAAATATTTGCTCTATGCCCTGGAGACTGCATTAATCCTTGCATGGCAGTATATACATTTGCAGAAAGAGCTAAATTTTCTCCTGCATACTGGTAGCTAACCCCAGCATCATTCATACGATCAAAAGGTGTTTTTCCCTCAGGTGTGTTATGAGAAAAATAGCCTCGTGCCAACATATCTAGAGAATGTGAACGTGCCAGTTCTTGTAATTTTGTATCTTTGACCAATGGAGATAATCCTTGTTTTTTTCTTTCCTGATTAACCATAGACAACATAGCATCTTCAGCTTGCGTATCTATTGTCGCATTGGGAATAGTAAAATCTAAAGCAACGCTGGTACTTACTTCTGGTTCAACAGTATAGAAAGTAAGCAAATTATTTGCTTTATTTCCAAAGAATACATCAAGATCTTTTTCAAAGCTTTGCGTTCTGTTAACCAAAACTGTACCTAAAACAGATGAATTTATTGAGTCTTTTACCTGACCTGAAATTGGTAAGACAGTTAAACTGGTAATTAAAAAGGCAAAAAGAATAAGACCGGAAAAAAGACCGGGAATAGTTCCAAGCAGATGATTTGTTTGTGAGATACCTGATGGGACTAAAAAAGTATTTTTTTTAAGTTGCTTTGTTAGCCGTTCTTGGATAAATCGCAAAATCATTTCTGCAACAACTGCAGCTAAAATAAATCCAACTGCATGCGCAATATTTTGTTGTATGTGTATTGTTTTTATTAATACATCCCCAAGTGGACCATACACCTTTAGACCAACAATAAAAGAGGCTAGAAAAGTCGCAATATCAAACATGCTTGCAATAAAACCAGTTGTATATCCTTCGATAATAAAGAAAATTGAAGATAAAATAAGTATCCAATCTATCCAGTTAAGCCTGGAAAGATATGTTGTAATAATTTCAAACAAAGCATTCATAAATTATATTATAGAGATCTTTCCTTCAAAAAAGAAGCAGAGCATGGTATTATTATAGTATGGCTAAGAAAATACGGCTTGGCTCAATCCCAAATCTTCTCAAAAAATTTTTTAAGAAATATTGGAAAATTATTATTCCTATTATTCTTGTGTTTATAGGATTTTATTGGTTTATTTTACGAGACCTTCCCTCCCCTACAAAATTATCAAGTACATCTATTCCTCAATCTACACAAATTTTTGATAGAAATGGAAAACTATTATATACAATCTATACAAATAAAAATCAAACCATTTTACCTCTAAATGCAATTCCAAAAACAGTGCAGCAAGCAACTATTGCAATAGAAGATAAGGATTTTTATAAACATGGTCCAATCGATTTAAGAGGCATAGCTCGCGCATTTGTTTCTACTGTTTTTAGAAAACAAATTCAAGGAGGATCAACAATTACTCAGCAACTAGTAAAAAATACACTTCTCTCCCCAGAACAAACAATTACCAGAAAAATACGAGAAGCAATTTTATCTTTTGCAACAGAAATGTTATATCCAAAAGATAAAATTTTAGAACTGTACCTAAACCAAATTCCCTATGGAGGAACAGCTTATGGTATAGAAGCAGCTGCCCAAACCTATTTTGGTAAACATGCAAAAGATTTAGATTTAGCAGAAAGTGCATTATTGGCAGGACTCCCTGAAGCACCAACAACATTTAGTCCATTTGGTTCTCATCCAGAATTAGCCAAAGAAAGACAGACCCAAGTATTAACAGATATGTATGAGCAAGGGTATATTACAAAAGCACAAAAAGACCAAGCAATGGTAGAAACATTAAAATATCAAAAAGTAGCAAATGTTATTTTAGCTCCTCATTTTTCTTTGTATATAAAAGATTTGTTAACAAAACAATTTGGTGAACAAATGGTAGATGAAGGCGGACTTAGGGTTACAACAAGTTTGGATTTAGATGTTCAAAATTTTGCTCAAGATGCGGTTGCAAAAGAAATTGAAGGCCTTAAGGGATATCATGTAACCAATGGTGCAGCCATGATAACTAATCCGCAAACCGGTGAAATTCTGGCAATGGTTGGAAGTAGAGATTATTTTGATACAACCAATACAGATGGAAATGTTAATGTAACACTTATGCATCGTCAACCAGGAAGTTCTATAAAACCAATTACCTATGCCTTAGGACTGATTGATGGCTATACTGCTGCTACGCCATTTGTAGATCAACCTATTTGTTTTCCAAACCCAGACCACACACAATATTGTCCAGGTAATTATGACGGGAAGTTTCATGGCGTCCAACAAATGAGATATGCTCTTGGAAATTCATTTAATATTCCCGCTGTTAAGATGTTAAAAGTAGATGGAGTTGAAGCCATGGCTGCAACTGCCGCTGCAATGGGCATCACCACACTTACCCAACCAGAGCGTTACGGTCTTTCTCTAACCCTTGGCGGTGGTGAAATTACCATGATTGACATGATGACTGCCTATGGCGTTTTTGCAAATGGCGGATACAGAATAGATCTTCATCCTATTCTTAAAGTTACCGACAGCAAAGGCCATGTACTGCAACAATACAAACCGTTACCAAGTCCTATCTTTGGGAAACAAGTATTACCAGAAGGTGTGGCATTTATTATTTCAGATATGTTAGCAGACAACGGAGCAAGACTTGCAGACTTTGGAGCAAATTCTTCACTGGTTATAAGTGGCAAAACAGTAAGTGCAAAAACAGGAACAACAAATGATTTTAGAGATAACTGGACGTTTGGATATACTCCTTCTTATGTCGTTGGAGCATGGGTTGGCAACAATGACAATACTCCAATGAATAACATTGCGTCAGGAATTACTGGTGCCGCACCTATTTGGCATGATCTTATGGCACATTTGCTACAGGGCAAACCTGATGAAAAGCCACAAAAACCTGCAAATGTATATCAAAAGATTATTTGTTCTATTTCTGGACTTATTCCTCAGCCAGATGGAAATCCAAATCGTTGTGCAACAAGAAACGAATACTTTATTGCAGGAACAGAACCTAAAAAAGTTGAGGGAATGGAAAATGTATGGATAGATAAATCTACACAAGATTTGGCAAAACCAGGACAAACAGATAATATTGAACTAAAACCAGAGCTTGTCGTTACAGATCCAACAGGAGACAGATACTGCTTAACATGCAATCATCCTGTTACCCCAACACCAGCTCCTTAAAATTCCTCTTTTTTTACAACTATTGTTTTTGTATAATGCTTTTTGATCCCGTTGCCCATCCGTTTCTATGGAATTTATACGTAATGCTGTTTTATATCTTGTAAAAATTCTTTCTGGAATTGGGTCATTGGTTTTAATTTTGCTTATCTCTCCTTTTACAATCTTGAAAAAATTTTCTAAAAAACAAAAGACTCGTAAAAAAACAAAACAAGTAACGATCTTTCCCCTTCCCATAAGTATAAAACTTAAATATTTTTTCTTAGGAACACTTTTTTCTTTTATTTTTTTCTTTGTACCAATTATTATTGCTGTAACACTGCAAACATTACCAAATCCGTCTCAACTCTCAAGCAATCTTGCTCCACAAACAACAAAAATTTATGACCGTAATGGCGTATTACTTTATCAAATGTATGCAAATCAAAATAGAACTGTTGTTTCATTAAGCGATATTCCAAAATACCTACAAGAAGCAACCATTGCCATAGAAGATAAAAACTTTTATAAAAATCCAGGATTTGATATTCAGGCAATTATGAGAGCTGCTATATCTGATTTATCTGGACAAGGATTTCAAGGAGGATCAACAATAACACAACAATTGATTAAATCTTCTTTGCTTTCTCCACAACAAAAAATTACTAGAAAAATTCAAGAAGTTATTCTTGCATTCTGGGCCGAAAAAATTTATACAAAAGATCAAATTCTAACCATGTACTTTAATCAGGTCCCATATGGAGGAACTGCCTGGGGTGTTGAAGCAGCCTCACAAACATATTTTGGGAAAAATGTAAAAGACTTAGACTTGGCACAGTGTGCTTTTTTGGCGGGAATGCCACAAGCACCAACTACTTACTCTCCATTTGGCAGTAATCCAAATCTCTGGAAAAAAAGACAGCAAGAAGTCTTAACCCGTATGCAACAACTTGGATATATTACAAAAGACCAACAACAAGAAGCAGCTACAGAACAACTCAGTTTTGTTGAAGAACAAACACCTCTTTATGCTCCTCATTTTGTTTGGTATATAAAAGACTTATTAGTTAAAAAATATGGCCTTCCCTTAGTTGAAAAAGGCGGATTACAAGTTATTACATCTCTTGATCTTAAGCAGCAAGAAATGGCACAGCGCGTTGTTAATCAAGAAGTAAGTAAAGATACTTATTTAAATCTGACAAACGGAGCAGCTGTGATTACCAATCCAACCAACGGAGACATTTTAGCAATGATTGGCAGCAGTGATTATAACAATCCTGTTGACGGAAAATACAACGTTACAACTGCAATTAGACAACCAGGAAGTACAATAAAAGTAGTTACCTATGCAGCAGCACTTTCTCATGGATTTACCGCTGCAACTATCTTAGATGACAGTCCTATCAGTTACCCATCATACCCTGGCGGACCGTTATATACACCCGTAAATTATGATGGGAAATTTCATGGCAGAGTTCCTTTGCGAATAGCTTTTGGGAATTCATTTAATATTCCAGCAGTTAAAACACTAAATGCTGTTGGAGTAGATACATTTGTTAATTTAGGGAAACAAATGGGACTTTCCCATTTAGGAAACCCTAAAGATTATGGCCTTTCAGCAACTCTAGGAAGTGTTAATACAAATATGCTTGATATGGCAACTGTCTATGGAACAGTTGCAAATAGCGGAAACAGAGTTGATTTAAATCCAATTCTTAAAATAACCGACGGAGAAGGAAATATATTAGAACAAAAACAGCCAAACAGCGGTACGCAAGTTTTAGATAAAGGAGTTACATTTATTTTATCTAATATTTTGGCAGATAATAATGCACGACTTTGGGAATTTGGACCAAATTCCCCTTTAGTTATCCCTGGCTATACAGTAAGTGTTAAAACAGGAACAACTGATGATAAACGTGATAATTGGACTATTGGATATACAAGCACAGGAAATAGACTTGTAGCTGTATGGGTTGGCAATAACGATAATTCTCCTATGAGCCAGGTATTAGCATCTGGAATTACCGGCGCTGCTCCAATTTGGCACGGTATTATGGTAAATCTTTTAGCAGGTAAACCAGATTATAAACCAAAAATTCCAGATGATATTGTTGTTAAAAGTTGCGGAGCAACAGCTGAATATTTCTTAAAAGGGACAGATCAAGGGGTAACATGCGGCTGGCTTCCTACAACAACAACTCCTTCTCCTAGCCAGTAACAAGCTGACACAAGGTTTGGTATTGTGCAGATGGATTTTCTCCTTGATTAAAAATATATCCTGTACTAACAAACCGTGTCGCACCTGCTTGTTTTGCCGACATTATATTTGCTTCATTTATTCCCCCATCAACTTCTATTGGAAGTAATGGGTCTTTTGATCGAAGAATTTTTACTTTTTCAAGCATTTCCGGCAGAAAACTTTGATTTGAAAATCCGGCCTTTACCGTCATGACAAACGCAAAATCTACATCTTCTATATCAAAATTAAATATATCCATAGAAGTTGTACTATCTATTGCAAGTCCTACTTCCCCAAGCATTTGTCCCTTTGCAACAAACTCTGGAATATCTTTCATTTTTTCTATTTGTCCTATAAATCGTTTAAATCCTGCATCTGCAAAGGGTTGTACATATTGCAACGGATTATCAACCATTAAGTGCACTTCAAATGTAAAATCTTTTGTATATTTTGCAAAGGGTGCTGCATCCATAAAGGTTTTATTTGGAGCAAAAATGCCATCTAATAGATCTATGTGAACAGATGTTGCGAAGGGCTTTATTATTTCTAACTTTTTTTCAATAGACGCAAAATCTTGTTCTAAAATCCCTGGAATAATTTCTAGATGTAGTTTATTTGGAATTCGAGCCATGATTATATTTTTTGTTCAATTTGTGCCATTTTTTCTATTCTTCTAACATGTCTACTGTCACCTGGAAATGGTGTTGTGAGCCAAAGTGAAATTGCTTTTAGTGCTTCTTGCTCAGTTAATAATCTTGCACCAATTGATAAAATATTTGAATCATTATGCTCTCGTGTTAAACGTAGCATTTCAAATGGATCCTGACTTGTATTTCCATTTGCATCAATAGCATGAGGAGGAATTCGCGGCGCATAAAAAAGTGCTGCTCTAACATTTTTATATTTATTTGCGAGCATTGCCTCTGCTTGTCCTGATCCTCCAAAAACAATCCCTCTATCTGTTGGTGTTTTCGAGATTGCTTCTCCAACTTTAGAAATAAAATCTGGGTAATCATCATTTTTATCAAAAGAAAAAGCACCGCAATCTTCTACTGTATATCCATTTTCTGTTAAATATTTTTTTACTTTTTCTTTTAATTCAAATCCTGCATGATCTGTTCCTAAATACACTTTCATAGCGATCCTATTCTCCTAACTATTTCTTCTTTTGTCAATAATCCTGGCTGTGCTCCGTATTTTGTAATAACATTTGCACTATTTACTGCCCCCCACTTCATAGCAGTGGGTACTGATTCTCCATTTATTATTGCTGCAATAAATCCAGAAGAATATGCATCACCTGCTCCTGTTTTCTCTATACATTCAGCATGAACAATTCCTTCATGATACAGTTCTCCATTTTCATCTATTGTATCTGATCCATTTGTCCCGTCTGTTATACAAACAATTTTTGGACCTAACTTTTGTAATTCTTTTACCATAGTTGAAGGTTTATTTGCCTCATTTTGTGTATGCTGCACAACGCCATATAAAATTTCTTCTGCTTCTTCTTTGTTAATAAGTAAAATATTTGTTATTTGTAAAATATCTTTAAAATGCTCTCTTCCTGCTAAAAGTTGTGTGCTTCCGGGATTGAATGCAACTTTTGCTCCTGTTTTTTGCATATATTCTGAGGATTTCTTATAGAGTTCTTCCCATTCTTTTCCTAATGATGTTAAATAAATCCAGTCTGGTGTAATTTTTTCCAAATCTAGTTCATGTTTCCTGGTAACATGTCTAACAAAAAGCGTTCTTTCTTTTTTAAAATTTAAACAAACAGAAAATGTAGATGGAGCGTCTGGAGTTTGTTTTACTAAATCTAAAGAAACATTGTCTTTTTGCAACCCTTTAATAATCTTTTCTGAAAATTCATCTGTTCCCAATTCTGCGGCAAGAACAGTTGAGAATCCAAGACGAGAAAGTCCAACAGAAACATTACATGCATTTCCTCCCAATTGAAATTGCGCATCATCAACCATTATTTTTGCGCCTGCTTCAAAACAAATTTCCATGTGTTCATGATCTATTCTGCAATAACGAGCGGCATCATGGATTGATAAAAATGTATCTATTAACGCATCTCCTATACAAACAATTTTAGAGGTCATATATTTATGCTACAAAAAATATCTGTTTGATACAAGCAATTCTTGCACCAAACGTGCTACAATAAAATTGTCTCCTTGCCCTATGAGAAAGATTGTATTTCTTATCATCGTTATTTTTGGACTTATTTTAGGAAATATTTTTATTTCTTTCTCTCATGCACAAAGTGCAGCTTGTGATTTAAACGCCTTGCAACAATGCCATGACCCCAATGGTCCATGTTTCGATCAAATAAAAGCATGCTCTGATCAATTAAATCAAGCACTTACCATGTCCATTAATGCTACAAAACCTGCAGAGGATCAATTAAATAGTTTAGAACAACAATTAACAACAATTAAAGGCAGAATTGTAGCTATTGCACAAAATCTGGCTCAGAAGAAAATTGAGTTAGATAAAAGTTACGCAGATGTTGCACAAAAAACACAAATTTTAAATGCAAAAATACGAGATTTTTACATTAAAAGCACCTACAATTCTCCTATTCTTATTTTTCTCTCAAGTAATACTGCTTCACAATTAACAGAAGCAATGGCATATCAACGAGAACTTGCCCAACAAGACAAAAACGTTATAACAAATATTGTTTTATCTATTACTGATCTTGAAGCAAAAAAACAGCAATTAGAATCAGAAAATGCTCAACTGGCAGTCTTACAATCAAATCTTGATGATCAAACTGCAAAACTTGATAAATTGGTCAGCGGTGCAAAAGCATATCAAGCTGTTCTTTCTAATCAAATTTCACAACTCTCCTCAATCCAGCAAAATTTATTGGCGCAAAAATTAGCATCTTTAGGAATTTCTACAAGTGCATATAGTATGAGTGGTGGCTGCAGTAGTGATTTATTACCCGGGGCACCTGACCCTGGTTTTTCTCCAAAAATCGGATTTTTCACTTATGGAGTTCCTAATAGAGTCGGGCTTAACCAATATGGAGCAAAAGGAAGAGCAGAAGCAGGACAAAATTATCAGCAAATTCTTTCTGCATATTACAATGCCACACTTTCCACAGGATACAACCAAGGAATAAATATTCACGTTACTGGGACAAATGATTATGGACAATCATTTGATACAAATTGGAATATTGAAGATTATTTAAAACATATTTATGAAATTCCAGCATCTTGGCCAGCTGAGGCATTAAAAGCACAAGCAATTGCTGCACGAAGTTATGCTCTTGCTTACACCAATAACGGCAGTTCAAGTATTTGCCCTGACCAACATTGCCAAGAAGTAAAACAAGAATTAAATTCTCAAACATGGATAGATGCTGTTAATGCAACTGCAGGACAAGTATTAACATCTGGTGGACAGCCAATTAAAGCATGGTTCTCCTCTACTCACGGTGGGTATGCATTTACTTCCTCAGATATTGGTTGGTCTTCAACAGATTACACAAAGCGATTAGTTGATGCATCTGGAAGTGTAGGCAGTTTTTCTGATTTACAAAATAATGCATATGATAAAGGTTCACCATGGTTTTATTGTGACTGGGGATCTCGAGGCGGAACAGCATGGCTAAGAAGTTCTGAAGTTGCAGATATTGCAAATGTTGTTGCCCTTGTTCAAGCCGATTCTTCAACAAAAGAACACTTATACCAAACAGATAAACCAAATCCCGCTGGGACCGACACGTGGGATGCTGGAAGAGTGCAACAGGAGTTACGCAATAGAAATATTACTCCATTTACTTCTGTTTCTTCTGTTTCTGTGGATGCTGATTTTGGCAATGGAAAAGTTAATACTGTTCATGTAAATGGAGATGCTGGTAGCATGTCTTTCTCTGGAGATTTCTTTAAAACATACTTCAATATTAGAGCTCCTGGCAATATTCAGATTGTCGGCCCCTTATTTAACGTAGAGATTAGATGACAAATCTGCTTAATTAGTGTACCATTGTTGTAACGCATATATACTATGCCAGACGTATTTGTTGCACCAGATGAAGACAAAGATAGTGTAGTAATGCACAAGCGTTCCCCGTTGCCAACTCCCTCAACAGTTATTGTAGAAACAGCAAAAAATAGTCTACCTATTGAAAAACAACCTTCTAGGAAAGTGACAACACCTGTTGAGCAAACTGCTTCTCAAACAGCAAATACAAATGACCCAATTGCTTTACCTCATGATGAACAAATTACATTTAATCCAACAATAGATTTATCTATTGGTTCTGAGGAAAGACGAAATGCTATCCCCCTTTTTGCATCTTTTTGGCAAAATCCTCATGGAATATATTTTGATACACAAGAGGCAAACGAGCACATCCTTCTTTTTTTACGACGTCATTTTATTACCAATTTACCTTGGATATTTTATACTGCTTTATTTGCTTGTTTACCTCCAGTTGTTTCATATATTTTTACAAAAATTAATTATCCATTTACCTTCCTCCCTACAACCTTTATGGCAGCAGTTATTGCTATGTATTATCTAATTCTTGCGACAAGTGCCTATTTACATTTTTTGGATTGGTATTACAATATTTCTCTTATTACACCAAAACGTGTTTTAGATATAGAATTAAAAGATTTAGTGTATAAAAAAATTTCCGCAACAAAGATTTCTTTAGTCCAAGATATTAATTACACCCAGACAGGAACAATAAGAACACTTTTTAATTTTGGCGAAGTTTTAATTCAAACGGCTGGAACACAAGATAATTTTTATGTTAATTCTGTACCAAAACCTGAAGTCGTTGTCAGAATTGTAGAAGAATTAATTGGAAAAGGAAGAGAGGATCAAGATAATGCAACTCTCTAATATTTCCTCTATTAATCCTTTACAAATTCTTCAAGTTGTTCAATCACTGCTTGTATATAAAGCCATATTTGTATTACTCTTAATAGGGTATATTCTTTTTCACTTGATAATTTTGGCACAAATTCGATCAATGAATAAGATTATCACACAACCAATTTCTGCAAGCATTTTAGGCTTTGCCTCACTTGCTCAAATCGCATTAGGCATAGCGTTATTATTGTTTGTTATATACATACCAATATGAAATCACCTATTACATTCGCAAAAATAGTTGCAACACCAACTGATACCAGCTGGTCTCAAGCATATAATGCAGGTAATTTAGCTGCTGTTATTTCTTTAGTACAACAACCAATTGAAAATACAGAAGCAACATTTGAAAATGAACTCTCTTTACAAGCATTAGGAAAAGAATTATTAAGCACCCTTGAAGCAGAATACTTTACGCTGGAAACAAAAAATCTTACCACTGTTAAGCAAGCAATTACTACTACAGTTGGAAAAATTGAAGGCCCTGTTACGGTTTCTTTGGGCGTTTCTGTAATTATTGAAAATGTTTTATATGTTTTTCTCTATGGTGCCGGAAAAATTTTAATGAAGAGAAAAGAAAAACTTGGCACGCTTCTTGAACAATCTCAACCAACAAAGTTAACTGCAGCATCGGGTTTTATTGAGAATAATGATATTGTTATCTTAGAAACTCCTGCTTTCTCCTCTATCGTTTCAACAGATTTACTACTTCCCTGTCTAGAACACGACAAATTAGCAACAATGGCAGAAATATTATCTCCTGTTATTCACGAACATACAGAAGGAGCTGCCGCGGCAATTGCATTTTCTTATAAAGAAGAAGGTGCAGAAACAGAATCTGCATATGAAGTACCAATAAAAACAACTCTAGAAAACGAGCCAGAAGAAGAGGAAGAAGAAATGCATGAAGAAAAAGAATCAGAATCTCCAAAAATTGATATGCCTCAAAGAAAACCAAAATCGTTTCCTGCACTTCCCTTTTCACACTCCAGACGTCTTTTCTTAACTATTGGCATTATTATTGTATTTGTTTTAATTGGAAGCATATATCTTTCTATAAAACATCAAAAAGAAGCAGAATTACAAAATGTGTATAGCACGACCGTTGTTCCTGCCCAGAAAAAATATGATGAAGGTCAAAGCCTTTTATCATTAAATAAAAATTTGGCAAAAGATGATTTTCAAACAGCAAAAAATATTCTGGAAGATGCAAAAAACCGCTTCCCTGCTAATTCTACACAAGAAAAACAAGTTATGGATTTATTACAAAAAGTGAATGACGGATTAACTCAAGCGGCTCAAGTTAATTTAGCCTCTGCAAAGCAGGTTGATAGCGCAACAAGTCCACTTTTGAGTGTCTATATAAATAATACTAATGCCAAATATGTAGATTCAGACAGTTCTAATTATTACTTTGCAAACAATACAGGAATCTCTGCTGTCAGTAAAACAACCAATAAAGTTAAATCAGTTGTTACTTCTGGATGGAAAAATGTTGGTGGATTTGGAGTCTACCTTGGCAATTTCTATGTACTTGATACCGCTGATGGGATTAGTAAATACGCGGGTATGTCTCAAAGTGCAAAATCTCAATACTTTACGGGCACGACTCCTGATCTTTCAAAAGCTGTTGATATGGCTATAGACGGCTCTATCTGGATATTAGGCTCAGATGGAAATATTGTTAAATATACAAAGGGTAAACCAGATGATTTTAGCCTTAAAAGCCTGGACAAAACGCTGCATAATCCAACAAGAATTATTACAACTGTAGATATGAATAATGTATATGTTCTGGATAATGGCAACAGTAGAATCGTTGTTTTTGACAAAAATGGCAACTATATTGCCCAATACCAATCAGATATTATAAATACTGCAACAGCCATGGATGTATCTGAAAAAGACAAAAAAGTATATATTTTATCAAGCGGCAAAGTCTACGAAATAGACTTAAAATAGCTTTGGTTTACAATTTCTCCCTCCTCTTGTATGATAAACCCATGAGAATAACAAACAGCAGAGCATATCATGATTATGAAATATTTGAACATTTTGAGGCTGGCATTAACCTGCTTGGAGCCGAGGTTAAGGCTGTAAAATTAGGCAATGCAGACCTAACCGGCAGCCATGTACGAATTATGGGCAGTCAGGCATATTTAGTTGGTGCCAAGATTTATCCATACCAATATGCAAGGCCAGAGGCATACGAGGAAAATCGAACAAGAAAATTACTCCTTCATAAGAAGGAGATCATATCTTTAAAGAGTAAATTAGATGGCCAAAATTTGACATTAGTGCCCATTTCCCTGTATACTAAACAAGGTCTTATAAAGCTCGAATTAGCCTTGGGAAAAGGGAAAAAACAATTCGAAAAGAAAGAGGCTAAAAAGCGTCGAGATCTGCAAAGAGATTTAGAACGAGAGACAGGATTTAAAGGTTAAAATTTCTTTGGGGATGAACTGATTCGACAAGATCGCTCTTTAATAAACAGCAAGCCGACTTTGATGAATAGTCGTAAAACAGTATCAAAATATAAATGCTAAGATTAAACTTGGCGATGTATATGCTCGCGTAAAGCAAGCATTTACACCTGAACAAGGTTTTGGCCTTGCAATGGTGCCACAAGCACGACTTGCATACCTTAACTAAGTTTAGGGGTCTAGAAAATCTCCTCGGTGGATTTCTAGGCATTAACAAAGCCGAGAAACTGTAAAAAGCATGGTTTCACTTTTTATTGTATTTTGAAACCTAGATTTTACGATTCCTGTTGATTGGATAAACGTAAAACGACAATTTTAAATCAACTACGCTTGTAGACGTTTATTACATTGTTTCTTGCACTGGAGTTCACTGCTCCACATCTCCACAAATAAAAACTCCCATTTTTGGGAGTTTTTTAATGCCTTACAGATCTTGAGAAAAGCACACTCCCCAAACCTTCTCTACTCCGTTTCTTTTTAAGACTTTTGCTGCCTCTTTAAGAGTTGCTCCTGTTGTTAAAATATCATCAACTACAAAAACTTCTTTAAATAAAGGTTTTTGTTTTACGGCAAATGCATTCAGCATGTTTTCTTGCCGCTGCTCTTTATTAAGCCCAAATTGCGGTTTTGTTTCTTTTGTTCTTAGTAAAATAGAGCTTGTTGGAAGTTGAAAGTTTTTTGAGAGATAGTTTGCTAAAAGAGCAGATTGGTTATATCCTCGTTTTTTCTCCTTTTTGGCATGGAGTGGAATCGGAACTAAAACCGGACGAAGTTTTTGCAAAATATGAGTAAAACTTTCTTGTTGAATTAATGATTCTATAAATAAACTCGCCATCATTTTTGTAAGATCAAAGACATAGGGGTTATATTTACATTTATACACAAGTTTTTTAATAGTTCCCTTATATAAAACTCCACAAAATATTCCATCTATGCCTAGTGCAGTTTTACACACAGGATGTGTGAGAGCATTTATTGTTGCGTTTCCACACATACCACAAATAGGCATTGTTTCAAGAGAAATAAGTGAAAAACAATTGGCACAAATATACTCGCCAAATGTTTTGCAATTAATACAATATTTTGGAAAAAGCAAATCAAGAATGCCCATAAAATCAGTCTACCTGAAGCTTGTAATCTTGTTTGTGATGTAACAAGAATGGTATACTCATTTACACTTGGAGGCGTCGCATAGTGGCCCATTGCGAGGGTTTGCTAAACCCTTGAGCTCTTAAAAAGCTCGCGTGAGTTCAAATCTCACCGCCTCCGCCCTCTTTTTTCCTTTGGGTTTAGCTTCATTTCTGATATAATTGATTTTAAGGAGAGATCGCATAGTGGTCGAGTGCAGCGGTTTACTAAACCGCCAATCCGCAAGGATTCGTGGGTTCGAATCCCACTCTCTCCGCCAATTACATAGTTCCTTGTCTTATTTTTTTTTCTGCCTGAAGAAGAATTTTTGCATTATCATATTGTGCAATAATTTTTTCTAATTCCTCTTTTGAAAGGTTTTTATATTTTTCTATTTTTTGAATCAAAAGAGACATGCAACGAACAATATTGTCTACAATTGTTATGTTTGCCATTTTTGCTGTTCTGGAAAGCGGATTTAAATCAACAGTAATCACTGTTTTACTTAATGAGACAACTGCTTCTGTTCTATCTCCATCTTCCAGCGGAATAAAAACAACATCTGCTTTACTTATGCCTTGTGGACTTACCATCTTTCTAGGACTTGCAATTCCCGGAACAATATCTGAAGCATCACTCCCTACTCCTAAAACATTTTTTGCTCCAAAACTTTCTAAATGTTGTTTTATTTTTTGCTCTCGTTCTTTACTTCTATGAAACAAATTAATTTCTATTGGGCAATCTAAAAGCCTTGAAAGTGTTACATATTCTTGGGCAACCAAAGCGCTGCTGTTTCCATTTGTACAAAGAACAGGATGTTTGGCCAATACCAATGTTGCTGCAGCTGCATTTATTGCTTCAATTGCAAAATCGTGTGAATGTTCTGACAAGAGATAGTCGAATGCTTCTCCTCTTCCATGAGAAATTAAACCATTTAAAGAAGTTATTCCCATTTTTACGCCTTCAACTAATTGCTCTCTGGTTTGTAAAGATTTTGCTCTTGGATGATGTGGATCTATCATACAAAACTGTTTTCCTCTTTAGGAAAATCTCCTTTTTCTACATCTTTTATATATTCTAAAACTGCATGTCTTATTATTGCTTTTACATCTGCATATTGTTTCACCATTTTTAGTTTTTTATCAGACAGTCCAATAATATCTGCCAGAACCAACACCTGTCCGGTTGTATACATTCCTGCTCCGATTCCAATAGTTGGGGTTGCTATTCCTTCTGTTATCTCTTTTGCCAAATTTACTGGAATACACTCCAAAACCAATAAAGAAATTCCCAAATCACTTAACTGCCTTGCGTCATGTTTTATTTTCTCTGCTATTTCTTGTTCTCTTCCTACAACAGTAAATTTTTCTGCAGATTGGGGTAAAAGTCCTAAATGACCAACAACTTGAATATTATTGCTGATTAATGCTTTGACAACCTCAGGATTATTCCCTTCAATTTTTACCATTGTTGCACCAACTGCTAACAATTTATTGGCATTAATAAGAGCATCTTTTGGATTGTCATATGTACCAATTGGTAAATCAGCAATAATCGGAGTTTTTACAGCACCTTTACTTACCGCTTGTGTATGATACATCATGTTTTCAAGCGTAATTGATTTTGTATTAGGGTGACCTAACACAGTCATAGCCAAGCTATCGCCAACCAAAATATAATCAATTCCTGCTTCTTCAAGAACTTTTGCTGTTGGATAATCCCAAGCAGTGAGCATGGTTAATTTTTTCATTGAGGCAATTGTACCATGTACGATTGTCTTGTCAAAGTAACCTACTCCTTGAATTTTTGTTATCTATAGGTTATAAATAAAACGCTATGCAACCTGTTAAAAATTCTTGGGAAGTGAAAGTAGGCTTGGCTCAAATGCTCAAAGGCGGCGTTATTATGGATGTTGTAACAGCCGAGCAAGCCAAAATTGCAGAAGATGCCGGAGCTTGTGCTGTTATGGCTTTAGAACGAGTTCCATCTGACATTCGAGCCGCAGGTGGAGTTGCCCGCATGTCTGATCCTAAAATGATCAAAGAGATTATGGCTGCTGTTTCTATTCCCGTTATGGCAAAGGTCAGAATTGGACACTTTGTAGAAGCACAAATATTAGAATCATTAGGCATAGATTATATAGATGAATCAGAAGTCTTAACCCCTGCTGATGAAGAAGCACATATTAACAAGCATGATTTTAAAGTTCCATTTGTTTGTGGTTGCAGAAACTTGGGAGAAGCACTACGAAGACTTGCAGAGGGAGCTGCAATGATTAGAACAAAAGGTGAAGCAGGAACAGGAAATGTAGTTGAGGCTGTAAGACACCAAAAAGCAGTCACTAGAGAAATTGAAGCATTAAAAACCATGACTGAGGCACAACTTAAAAATGCTGCAAAAGAAATGAGAGTTTCTGTAGATTTGGTAAAAGAAGTAAAAAAATTAGGCAGACTTCCTGTTGTTAATTTTGCAGCAGGCGGGATTGCAACCCCAGCTGATGCAGCACTTATGATGCAACTAGGTAGTGATGGCGTTTTTGTAGGCTCTGGTATTTTTAAATCTTCTGACCCTGCAAAACGGGCAAAAGCTATTGTCGCAGCAACAACTAATTACAATAATCCAGATATTATCGCAAAAGTTTCAGAAGGATTAGGTCAACCAATGGAAAGTATCGATGTAAGATCACTTCCTCAAGAAAAATTACTTGCAACCCGAGGGTGGTAATTATGACAAAACAATACTTCCCAACTCCTATTACCTGGGAACTGGCAAACCAGAAAAAAACTGTTGCTTCTAAGCATATTGTTGTTGGCGTTTTAGCATTACAAGGAGATTTTTTAGAACATATTCAAACAATAGAAAGACTAGGAGTAACTGCAAAACAAGTTAAACTGCCAGAAGATTTAGAGAATATTCAAGGCCTTATTATGCCAGGTGGAGAAAGCACAACAATGGCAAATTTACTCGATAGTTTTCATCTACGAGAACCGTTAATAAAAAAAATTGAACAAGGACTGCCTGTTTGGGGAACTTGTGCTGGTATGATTTTGCTAGCCAAAAAATTGGTACAAGACAGACCTACTCCCCTTGGAGCTATGGACATAACAGTTAACAGAAATGCCTTTGGCAGACAATTAGACAGTTTTGAAGTAGATTTAACAATAAAATATTTAGATAAACCTCTTCATGCAACATTTATTAGAGCACCCCTAGTAACCGAGGTTGGTAAAGATGTAGAGATTTTATCTAAACTTGAAGATGGAACCATTGTTGCAGTAAAACAAAAAAATATACTCGGTACTAGTTTTCATCCTGAATTAACGGCAGATACCCGATTTCATGAATATTTTCTTTCATTAATACAAAAATGAATACAACACCATTTGCATCCAGGGCTGGAGAAAAACTAGAATTTGCACTTAACGAATTTAATATCGACGTAAAAAATAAGGTTTGTGCGGATTTTGGAGCCTCAGTTGGAGGATTTGTTGATTGTTTACTGCGCCATGGTGCTGCAAAAATCTATGCTGTAGAAACAGGATATGGAGAGTTAGCTTGGAAACTTCGACAAAACCCAAAAGTTATTGTTATGGAAAAAACCAACGCCATGCATGTATCAATCTGGGAGAAAATGGATATTATTACCAACGACACTTCTTGGACCAAACAAAAAACTATTTTGCCTAACATTTTGGCAAATTTAAAAGATAATGGCAAAATTATTACGCTTATTAAACCTCATTATGAAGCAGATAAAAAATTACTGAGAAAAGGAAAACTCCCTGAAGACGTGGCCGAAAACGTTGCAAAACAAGTGCTAGAGGATATACAATCATTGGGTGTTACTGTTTTAGGGTTTACTAAATCCCCCCTTCTTGGCCAAAAAGGCGGTAACAGCGAATATTTGGCATATTTACAAAAGGCATGACCACAAAAAAAATTCTTTCGCTAACAAACAGTTTTAAAGTTCCACTCATTGTTTTGGGGGGTCTTATTTTGTATTTACTATTACGAACAACGTCTAATACGACTGTTGCGTTATTTATTGCTTTAGCAACAATTGGTCTTGGCAGCTTTTCTCTTTTTAAAGAAGCATTTGAAGATATTATGGCAAATCAATTTGCCCTAGATTATATTGCTATTTTGGCAATTACTGTTTCTTTGGTAACTCATGAATATTTAGTTGGTGCTGTTATTGCTCTTATGCTCTCAACCGGTCGCACACTAGAAGAATATGGAGCAAATCAGGCAAAGCGCTCATTAAGTTTGCTGGCAGATAGAATTCCTCATGATGTTTTGGTTGAAACCTCATCTTCTCCTGTGTTAACACCGGTTTCTCAAGTAAAAATTAACAGTATTATAAATGTGAGAAAAGGAGAAGTTATTCCACTAGACGGTACTTTACTTTCTGAGAGTGCATTTGTTGATGAATCGTCATTAACTGGAGAACCTTATGCTGTTGAAAAAATTGCACAAGATTTGGTCAGAAGCGGTACTGTAAATACAGGAAATTTAATGCGCATTAAAGTAACACGAGAAGAGAAAAATTCTACCTACAGCAAAATTATTTCTATGGTAGAACGAGCAGAACGAGAAAAAGCACCAATGGTTCGATTGGCTGATAAATACAGTGTTGTATTTACCATTATTACGTTTATCATTGCTATTTTTGCATATATAATTCATCCATCTCTAGAATCTGTTCTTGCCGTTTTGGTTGTTGCAACTCCGTGTCCTTTAATTTTGGCGACCCCAATTGCTCTATTAGGAGGAGTAAATGCAGCTGCAAAAAAACGTATTATTGTTAAAAAATTAGCATCCTTAGAAGCACTTTCACGGGCTAATACTGTTATTTTTGATAAAACAGGAACCATTACCTTGGGCAAACCAGAAGTTACTGAATTTACTGTAAAAGGAAAAGAAGAAAGAAGAAAATTATTAGCAATTGCAGAAGCAATTGAAAGAAATTCTTTGCACCCATTAGCAAAAGCTGTTGTTAATTTTGCAAAAACACAAAAAGCACCTATTTTTGTCGCTTCAAGTGTCCAAGAATTTGTTGGGAAAGGTATCTCTGGGGTTGTTAATAAAAAAACATATACACTTTCTAAATTACCTTCTGAACACGCAGACATGCGAATTGGTATGTTTGAGGGTAAAAAACAACTTGGAGAATTTGTTTTTGCAGATAAATTAAAAGATACTTCAAAAGATATTATTACTTCCCTTAAAGAAATGGGATTAACGCTTTCTATTTTTACAGGAGACAAAAAATCCGCAGCAGAACATGTTGTTGCTCAGCTTGGAGTAAGTGTAGATATTCGAGCTGAATTAAAACCTGAAGATAAGCAAAAAGGGATCGCAGAGATGAAAAAATTAGGAAAAGTAACAGCCATGGTTGGAGACGGCATAAACGATGCCCCTGCACTTGCACTGGCAGATGTTGGAATGGTTTTTAGTAACGAAGAACAAACAGCAGCATCAGAAGCAGCAGACGTTGTATTTTTAGGGGGAGATTTTTCTCTTGTTCTCTCAGCCATTAAGGCAGCAAAAAGGACAATTAGTATTGCGAAAGAAAGTATTTTTTGGGGTATAGGATTATCTATTGGAGCTATGATTTTTGCCTCTTTAGGCTTTATCCCTCCAATATATGGAGCAATGCTACAAGAAGCAATTGATGTTGCTGTTATTGTAAATGCTTTAAGAGCCAGCCGCTAAACTTGTTTGTGACCTCTTGAGAATGATATAATTAGCTTCACTGAAGATATGGTCCTTTTAGGACATCTAGCTTCAAATTCTGGAGAGGTCGCATAGTGGTCTAGTGCGAATGTCTTGAAAACATTTGTGGATGTAAGTCCACCGCGAGTTCGAATCTCGCCCTCTCCGCCCTTTCTTCTTGACTATTTTTCTCCTAATACGCTAGAGTTAAAGTATGAACCCTCCAGAAAATCAAACATTTCCAGGATATACCGAAGTAAAAACACTTCTTGCATGGACTGCACCAGGAAGACCCTTTCAGAAAAAAAGCAAGATTTTTTATTCAACAAGTCTTTTAATTATGCTTTTTGTAGAAATTATTCTTTTTCTTTTTGGACAATATATGCTTATGCTTGTCGTACTTTCTTTTGTATTTGTTGTTTTTATGTTGGCAACCGTCCCACCAAGAGACTTTCATTACAGAATTAGTACTGAGGGCATATTTATAGAAGATCATTTCTATCTTTGGAGTGAATTATATGATTTTTACTTTAAAAAAAGACAAGGACAAACAATACTACATGTAAGTACTCATGCTTTTTTACCAGGAGAACTTACCTTAACATTAGGAGAAGTAGACCAAAACCATGTGAAAGCCGTTATTCTTCCCTATTTACCGTATAGAGAATATATTTCTCCTTCTTTTATGGATAAAGCGGGAGATTGGCTTTCAAAAACATTTCCTCTTGAACAATTCAACGAGCTTAAGTAAGTTGCTTCAATTTTAAAACTTAGCTACAATACCAACACATGCACCCGTAGCTTAATGGATAGAGCACTAGATTGCGGATCTAGCGGTTGGCAGTTCGAGTCTGCCCGGGTGCGCACCCGATTATCAATAATTTATGGAGAGGTCGCATAGTGGTCTAGTGCGGCGGTTTCGAAAACCGCTGTAGAAAGTTTTTTCTACCGTGAGTTCAAATCTCACCCTCTCCGCATTCTCTCCCCCACAACGAATAAACATGCTATTCTAATACTATGCTTTACACATGGAAATATTTTAAAAGTTATCTTGATTATCAATTAAAAAGTCTTGCTGTTGGGAGAAAAGTTATTCAAAAAGAAAAAACACTTTGCACCATAGAATTAAAAAATAAAAAACTTGCAAAAGAATTAGAAGATGAAGCAAACAAAATCGGAGGGTATTTAACATATGGAAGATTTTTACATATTATTCAATTTGGCAAACATGGATATCATATGTATCACAACTTTTATGGCATGACTGATACATGCAAACGATGGGGTAAACCGTTAGCTACCCTTGCAAAAGAAAATAACATTACGCAGATACTTGAATTCGGATTTGGAGACGGAGCATTAGGAGTAGAAATTGTAAAAAAAGCAAAAAAATTAGGATTAGATCTTACCTGGCATGGCGTCGAGATTGTTGATGATTTACTTGAAGATGCAAGAAAATTATTTAAAAAAAATCATTTGGAAAATAATCTTGGACAACTTTCTACTTCTTTAGAAAAAATTAATTTAAAAGAAAAGGTTTTATTTGTTTGCTCATTTAGCTTTGATAGTATTCCCCCTCTTGTTTTTACAAACACAACAAACTCAGTAAATACTCCCAATGCAATTGTTGGTGTACAAATTAAAGACGGATTTTTGTCAGAAGTTATTCTCCCTAATGCTTTTCTGGAGAAGCATTCAATTTCTTTAAAAAAAGGGATATATAATCATCAAGGTACACGATTTGACCTTTCATCTTGGAAATTATTTCCCAATCAATTTGTATTTCTGCCAACCTATGCACTTTCTTATCTTAAAGAAGCCTCAAAAATTCTTCCTGCTTTTTCTAAACTTGTTATTATTGATGAATTTGAGACGTCTCCTATCTCTTTTGAGACAACACATCTATGTATGCCAAAGGATTTAGGTAAATTTGGGCCCAACAGAAGATACAAAGAAATCACAGATTTATACAAAAATGCAGGTAGTGATCTTTTATATTATTCTTCTTATATCCCAACATATGCTGCTGCTCTCTCTCAATTAGGATTTACTGATATTTCTTACGATGGAGAATATAAAACCGTAAGCAAAATAATAAAACAAAATTATATAAATCAAGGGGTAGAGGCTTGTTTTGTCCTTATGGCAACAAAAAATCAAAAAATTACAAAAGAGATTATACCTGTTCTTTCACCTATTAAGGCTTCTTAACGTTGAGAGGTTAATGTATCTACTTCTCCAAGTGATTCTCCAAACACAGACATTATAATAATCCAAATAATATCTGTTAAATCTTTTTTCTTTTTCTTTCCGTATGCCATCATTAATTCTCTAATCGTATTAGCAGGTAACAATGAGGATCTCTCCATTGCCTTCCTACTAGAAGGCAAGTTTTGCAACATATCTATAAATTCTTGTGGAAGTTGAATATGTTTATCTCCTAATTTCTTTATAAGTTGCTCTACTTTTCCATTATACTCTGCTTGTTTTTTACTTAAAGTCTCTTCAAATTGTTTTCTTAATCTAGGGTGTTCTCGTAATTTTTCTGCTTCTTCCCATATTTCCATTTGACCTCTTAATGCAGATCTTCTGCTTTGTGCGGCTCTATATTCATCACTTTTCTTATCCATAGTTTTCATTTTGCTATCTAAGTCAGCAACTTCTTGTTTGTTTTTTGTGTATGATTCCTGTGCTGCTTTATATGCCTGAAACTCAGGGGTGTCTTCAGCAGCTTTCGGATCTAATTTCACCAACTCAGCAACAGCTTTCATTCTTACAATCGTTGTCGCTCTAAAAAGAATTGACGCTAATAAACGAGGTTCTTCTTTAATAACAAGTTTCATCGTTTCGTTATTTCTTCTCTCTTTTGCTTCTTCAACTAAACCCATTCGCTGCGCTCTTTCTTCAAACCTTCTCTGTAATTCTTCTTGTATTTCTGCTGCTGATTTACCTTTAAAGCTATCTTTTAATAATTTGAATCTCTTTGCATATTCTTCTCTTAGAACAGCATCAAAACCCATTTGAGACCTTATATCTACAATCGTCATATTTTGATGAGCTGCTTCCATTTCCATATAAACCATTTTCTCTAATGCTGTATCTATAGCCTGCTCAGAAGCAACTTTTTGGTCTGCCTCAATTTTATCTTGAATCATTGCCTTTAATACTTGTTTTCTCGCTTCTTGCAATCGTTGCTCTGGTGTCATTGCTCTTACGGCTTCTGGAGCTTTTGAAAGATCTGCAGTCCATTGATCATTAAGTTTTTTTACATTATCGGCAAATTCATCATATGCATGAGCACTATCTAATGCTTCATTTACTTTTGTCTTTACATCATCCTCATTTGTTAATGCAAGAATTTCATCTGTTTTCTTTGCTGCTCGTGCTTCTGAACCTTGGTTTATTCTATCTTGTGTTTTTTTCGCATCAATAACGCGCACTAGTTCTTCTTTCTTAATTGCAGCAATTTCATTTGCTTCTGTTTTCCCTTGCAATCGAATATTCAGTGCATCTTGATAGGCTTTATATGCATCTTCACCAACTTGGGTAACAATTGCCTGATGTACTGCTTCGTCATCACCTGACGCTAAAATGGCTGTTGCCTGTTGCTCAATTTCTTGTGCCTCTTTTGCAAAATCTTGTGGTTCTTCTTCTGAAAGAGCCGCTGCATCTTCTGCAAGCTGACCAGATTCAGTTTGCTCTCCTTGATCTGCTTCTGTTTCTGTCGTTGTTGCCGTAGTAGGTGCTGGTATTGTTTCTGACCATTTATTATTTTCCGTCATTTTTTGTGCAAAAACCACTCTTTCTGCAGCAATTTTTAATGCAGCATCATCTGCAACTGGCGGAAGACCAGGAGTTGCTCTATATTCGTCCATTGCTCTTGTTACTAAGCTGTCAAAATCGTCTGTTGCAATACCGAATTCTGATAAAAGAGATTTTGCTTGGCCTTCTCCTGTAATTACAGCATTTGCAATTGCTTCTGCCCTCACTGCTGCAGGAACATCTTGACTAAGCTGTTGTTCTATAAAATGAATTTCCTGCATTTGCGGAGGAAATTGTTGACTAGCCATTTCTCCAAGCATTGATGCTCCTGTTTGTTGAGCTCTTTCTGCTGCTTGTGCAGCAAATTCCTTTTGTGCTGCAGTTGCTCGTGCTACTGCATGTTGCATTTGTTGTTGTTCTACAGTCGGATTTTCTGTTTGTTGTCCAGCTTCTATCTGTCGAGCAATAGCAGGATTTGTTCCTTCTTGAGCACGTTGAGCATTTGGCTGTGCAGCCCTTGATTGATCAGCCTGAACTACTGGTGGTGCTTCTGTTGGTGCAGCCATATTATTTTACTTCTTGCTCCTTTCGTATTTTTGCAACTGTTAATGCCGATTCAATATCTCCTTGTGCTAGGGCATTTCTCATTTGCAATAATGCTTGTTCTCTATCTAATTCATGCATTTGCGTAATTTCTTTTAAATAAATTTCTCTAACCTCTTGATAATTATTGCTTAAATCCTTCATCTTTGTCAAAAGATCTTGTTGATCTCTCACCGGAAGAATTGCTAAAAAATCTGCTGCCATTTTTTGCGCCAAATCTACAGCAATTCTTTTTTCTTTTAATCTTTCAAGAATTAAATCTGAAAGTTCTTTTTCTACTTTTTTTACTTCCTGTTGAATATCAGTCATATACTTGATGAGTATACCCCATCTTGCTTCAAATCTGCAATCATGTCTCAAATACGGTATAATCATCGATACTGAGTGTATCAAGAAAGTTGTATTGTATCTTGATATATTCCTTATAACATCTTTACAAATATGATAAGAGAATTTTCTGCAGGTGGTATTGTTTTAAAAATTGAAGCTAAAAACCTGTATATTTTAGTATCTCAGCATTCGCAGCATCATGGTTGGGTTTTTCCAAAAGGATTTATTGGAGATAAAATTGCCGGAGAAGGCAAAGAAGAAACAGCTTTACGTGAAGTACAAGAAGAAACTGGTATAATAGGAAAAATTTTAGAGCCAGTTGATCCTATTACCTATTGGTATGAAATGGATGGAGAAAAACACAAAAAAACAGTGTATTACTACATAATGGAATTTGTAGGCGGAGACATAAATAAGCATGACTGGGAAATGGAGAATGTAGAATGGTTACCAATAGATGCTGTTATGGACAGACTTACCTATCCGTCAGACAAAGAAGTTTGGAAAAAAACAATAGATACTATTAAAAAAAGATACAGTAAATAATTTGGAGGGATCGCATAGTGGTCGAGTGCGCAGCTTTGGAAAAGCTGTATATCCGCAAGGATATCGGGGGTTCGAATCCCCCTTCCTCCGCCAAAATATAACAGCAAAACTTTTAAAAACTACCGATATCTTTGCGTAATTTTTTCTTAAGATTTATACTCTGCCCATGAGTATCTTTAATGAAGCAAACAGAGCAAAACGATTAGCTATTATGCAGGAGCGTCAAGCTGCTTTGCAAAGAATACAACAGCAAGAGCAAACTCTTGTTGCGCAAGAAAGAGAAAGACAACGACAAATTACTCTTTTTAGACAATTTCCAATTGCTCAAGCACTCGCTCATGTTAATGCAACATATTGGCATGGAAAGGGACGAATAAGAGATTATACGCATAACTATCCTGTTGATCACGCAGCAGGACATGTAATTTCTCCTGGTGAACCAATTATGGTACTTGAAGCTGGGAGAAGACAGAGAGTTGCCTATACAGAATTTTATTACAGAAGAGCCGATATTCCTAAAGATTCAATAACAAAATCTCCTACACTTCCTTTTGTAGTTCCATATAATCAAGTGTATAAAAGCAAAGAACGGGAAAAGACGCAGACAGAACCTGTTTTGCTTGTTGCCTCACTTAAAACAGTTCCATTTGGAGCAGGAAGTAGAGATGTTATCCAATTAGCATTAGGGTATGGATTTGAGGCAACACAAGCTTTTCAAAAAACAACCGATGTTGATACAAGAGATCCACAACACTCAAGAAGTATTACCTTTTATTGGAGCACAGAAATTCCTCTTTTTTATCCTTTAACAATTGAGGCTCTATCACAACAATTAAACGTAGCTCTTGCGGCAGGGATAAGACAAGTAGATCCTCATAGAGAAATCTCTAACCATATGGTCCCTTTACCAGAACAACCAATTGGGCAACGAACTCCTCCTCCCAGATATGGAGCACCAATAAGAAAAGGTTCTCACATCTAGTATTTTTCTTGACTTTTTTTTAAAAAGAAGCCAAACTAAGAATATGCGTATCTTTTTCTTGCCCAAAAGGATAACACAATTTCTTTTTAGTTTTTTCCTTTTAGGAATACTTTTTTTCTCTCATGCTTCTTTTACTCATGCGCAAATCTCCTCTTCAAATACAAATGTAGATCCAGTAGTTGCAAATACAGGTCATAATAAAACACAAATTGCTCTTATTGATATTCTCTCTGGTTTTACCTGCCAATTAGCAGGATTTGACCCAGCAACACCAGACCATAAATGTCTTGAATTAAATATGAAAACCGGAGTTATTGGGTATGCAACTTCCCACTCCGATGGATTACTTGGCATATTAGCAAGTGCAGCAACAACCATGTATACCACTATGCCTGCTCATACATCTGATTATATTGCGTATGTTAAATCTAACTTTGGCATTGTAAAGCCCTCTTATGCGCAAAGCGCAGGACAGGGTTATCAAGGTCTTAACCCAATGGTTGGAATTTGGGTTGCTATTAGAAATGTTGCATATCTATTTATTGTTCTTATTTTTATTTTTATTGGTTTTGCAATTATGTTGCGAGTAAAAATCGATCCTCGTACTGTCATGACTATAGAAAATCAGATTCCTAAAATTATTGTCGGTCTTATTTTAATAACCTTTTCTTTTGCTATAGCTGGGTTTTTAATTGACCTTATGTATGTTCTTATTTTCCTTTTGTTTCAAATTTATTCATCTATCCCAAATATCAACAATAATCTTACTCCCGCTGTCCTTCAAGCAAACAT
>DASVYQ010000060.1:0-7945 GCA_036392095.1 Patescibacteria group bacterium | reverse complement strand
TAGTCTTTTTCTCTATGGAAAAGTGTTTTAGCTTTTAATGCAGCTTCTAAATGATAAACTGTATCAAAATCTTTTTCGTAAATATCTGCAATACCAAATAATTTTTCTATTTTTGCAATACCATGTTCTGTTAAATGTGCTGTTTTTAATTTTTCATCAATTTTATAATCTGTATCTGATGATAATTTTTCAACAATTTTTGCATATTCATAATATTTTTGTGTTGGGACTTCATCTGGGGCAGAAATAATATGTGGTGTTCTTGCTTCATCAATAAGTACCGAATCAACTTCGTCAACAATTGCAAAATAATGACCTCGCTGGACTAATTGGTTACCATCTTGTGCCATGTTGTCACGTAAATAATCAAATCCAAATTCTGAATTAATACCATATACAACATCTGCTTCATATGCTTGCTTTCGACTTGCTTCTTTTAAATGTAGCAATCTAAAATCTGTTGCTTTTTCATTTATATATGATGAATCAAAAATAAAAGATTGCTCGTTAATAATTGCACTCACACTTACTCCAAGTAAATTAAACACAGGGCCCATCCATCCTGCATCTCTTCGAGCCAAATAATCGTTAACCGTAACTAAGTGAACATTTTTCCCCGTTAAACTATGCAAATATAACGCAGGAACAGCAGACATGGTTTTTCCTTCTCCTGTTTTTTGTTCTGCAATTTTTCCTGTTGCAAGAGCAATGGCAGCCATAAGCTGCACGTCATAATGTCGCATGCCTAAAGTTCTTATTGCAGCTTCTCTAACTAATGCAAATGCCTCTGGTAAAATCATTTCTACTGGATCCCCGTCAGCAATTCTCTCTTTAAATTCTTTTGTTTTTTTTGCAAAATCTGCAACTTTTAGTTTTTTAAATTTTTCTTCAAAACTGTTAATTTGAGCAACAAGAGGCAAAAGCTTATTTACTTCTTTTTCATTAGAATCAAATAATTTGGAAAAAAGGGAAAACGCCATATATCTATCTTAACACAACATGAATCTAGCTTCAATCAAAGCTACTTTTTGGGAGATATTGTATCCTTTCCCAGGTATTTTTGAAGGACTTCTGGTATAACAATACTTCCATCTTTTTGCTGATAATTTTCTAATATTGCAATTAATGTTCTTCCAATAGCAAACGCAGTACCATTTAACACGTTAACATATTTTTTTTCTTGTCCGTCTGTGTATTTAATATTAAGTCTCTTTGATTGAAAATTAGTAATTGTTGAAGCACTGGTTACTTCTCTATATTTATTTTGACCTGGCATCCATGCTTCTATGTCATATTTTCTGGCAGTTGGGAACCCTAAATCGCCTGTACACATTTTTACAACCTGATATGGAATTTTTAACAACTGAAATAATTTTTCTTCAAGCGATAATAAATACTCATGAGCTTCATCATCTTTTCCTTCTTCTACCATCATAACCATTTCTACTTTATCAAATTGATGAACACGTAAAATTCCTCTTGTATCTTTTCCATAACTTCCTGCTTCCCGTCTAAAAGCGGTAGAAAATCCCGCAATTTTAATTGGCAATTGTTTTTTATCTACTGTTGTATCCATATACATTGGAACTAATGAATGCTCTGCAGTCCCAACTAATGTTAAACCATCTTTTTCCAAATGAAACATATCCTCAGATCCGCCATGTTCCATATATCCCATACCTTTCATTGTTGTTGTTTTAATTAATACTGGTGGGACAATCGGAGTAAACCCTTCTTGCAAAAGAGTATTAAATGCTAATTGGACGAGTGCAAATTCTAGTAATGCTCCCTCATTTTTTAAATAATTAAATCGTGCGCCAGACACTTTTCCTGCAGATTTAACATCAATTATGTCTAATGCCTCACCCAATTCCAAATGATCTTTTGGAGTAAAATCAAATGCTGGAGGTTCTCCCCATGTTTTTATAACATCATTTTCTGTATCGTTTTTGCCTACTTTTACATCTGGTTTTGGAAGATTTGGGATAAGAGACAATTTTTCTGTTAATAACTTTTCTGCTTGTTCTAAGTGAAGTGATTCTTTTTCTAAATCTTCTTTTATTTGTTTTCCTTTTGCGATTTGTTCTGGAGTTGGTTTGCCTTTAATTTCTTTGGCTTGTGAATTTCTCTCTTCCTGAAGTTTTTGCACAATTTTTTGAGCTTCGTGTCTTTTTTTATCTATTTCTAAGATTTCTGCAACATCAACTGTTACACCTTTACTTAAGGCTGCCTTAGCAACTTGTTCTTCATTTTCTCTAAAAAATTTTATATCTATCATATGTGCAACTGTTCTTTTATTATAGATTTTATTGCATTTACTGCCTTCCAACGGTGATTATACTCTTTCATCTCTCTATCGGTCAATTCGCTTTCATGATAGTATTTGTTAATCTTTGGGAGATAAAAAAATGAGCGATAAGGATACCCTCGTAATACTTTTATAAGTGGCTCTTTTGCAATTACTCCTTCAACATGTCCGTTTACTTGCCAATAGGAGCCGTCAGGAAGAGCCAAAGTAATGACTGTTCGAAAAACTGCTTTTCTATTTTCTTCAGGTAATTCTTTTGCAACCTTTTTCATTTTTTCAATAATTGCATCATCTTTTCCCTCTGGTCCTGCCCAATACTTACTTTGTACGCCCGGCTCATTATTTAAAGCATTAATTTCTAAGCCGCCATCATCACTAATTGCCGGTAATCCAGATAATTTTGCATAGGTAACAGCTTTTAATCTAGAATTCTCTTCATACGTTGTTCCAGTTTCTTCTACATCTTGGGAAATTTCTACATCTTTTAATGAAACTAATTGAACGGGAAGATCTTTTAAAAATTCACCTATTTCTTTAATTTTTCCTTTATTTGTTGTTGCGACCAGCAGCTTTTGCATAAAATTATAAACCTAGTTCGGAAGCAATACTCTGCATTGCAGAAAGCGTAATGGCAATAAATTTTTCCAGAGGAATTCCTAACTTACTTTCACATAACTTAATATTTTCCCTATCTACTCCTTTAGAAAAGCCGGATGTATTGAATTTTTTAAGTATAAATTCCGGTGTCATAGATGCAAGTTTTTTATCAGGATGAACAAGTGTTGATGAAACAACAAGTCCTGTTAATTGATCAACGCAGGTTATTGCCCAATCTAAATCTGATTCTGGTTGGACATGGGTCATTGTATAGTTATGTGCTTTAATTGCATGTGCCATTGGTTCTGGAATAATGTTTGGATTTTCTTCAAATAATAAAATACCGTGTTTATCTAGCTTATTTTCTTTTTGTGCAACTTCATAATCTACATCGTGAAGTAAACCGGTAATCCCCCAAATTTCTTCTGTTTGCTCATTATAATCTGAAGAATGGAGATGCTTATAAATTCCTTTCATTGCTGCCTCAGCTGCCAAGCAATGTTTAATAAGGTTTTTATTTTGCAAATAGGTTGTTAATAATGTATATGCTTCTTGTCTTGTCATATGTTTGCTACTACTCCAAAAGATTCAATTGTTCCACCGCAATATTTGATAATCATATCACAAGCTTCTTGTAGACAAGTTTGTACTTCTTCTGGAGTTATTGCATATACTCCATCAACGTTAAGTAAAATATTTTTTGTATGTAATTGAACTGCTGTTCGTTGTGCATCTCTATAATTAAAATCCATATTATATCCACCATTTTGGTCAAAATATGCAATTTCTTTTTCTGTATATGCTGTTGGTTTTTCATCTCCTAACAGGAGAATTTCTTCTCCATTTTTTGCAAATCGCAAGACAGTTGGGAAAGCAATAGTATCTAAATCAAATGCTCCAACAGAAACTTTATGTTTCATAACTGTCATATTATATGCATCAACGCACGTATTAATTGTATACAAACCTTTCCCAAGGGCGATCCTACGAAGTAGCGCTTCAGGAGATGGTCTTCGTGAATGCCAATCAACTCCCATTTCTTTATATAATTTTCTATAACTTACTGTTTCTTCAAATTTTCCTAACTCCTCTGTTGTTACATTTTGAATTGTAGATAAAAATGCTTGTTTTTCTTTTTCTAATTCTGGATTTGTTTTTTCAATTTGTACTCCTCTAATAACTGCAACTCCAACAGAAATACTTGGTACTTTTTCAAAAAGATATTTATCAATAGAAAATATTTTTGGATTATCAAAGATTATTATATTTTTTGTTTGATTAATATCTGAATTTTTTGATTCTTGAAAACTTACTTCTGTAAATCTATTTTTAACAAAATTTTTATCTAAAGAAAGAATTAACCATGCAGCTTTTGGTCCAGATTGTTTCCCAAGAAGGGATAGATAAATAGCACCAAAAACTTCTTTTCCGGAAAGTTCCATTTCTTTTCCCCACTCATACATATCAAATTGTAATTTTTCTGCATCTGAATAATTATCTAAATTATTTACAACTTTTTGTAAAAATGCTTTTTGTTTTTCTGAAAGATTTTTTGCACTTTCTGGCAATTCTTTTTGCACAACAAATTTATCGCTTTCTGGTGCATATTTTTCCACCCAAAATCTTGCATATGTTGCCCAATTCTCTAATCCTTGTTTTTTAATTTCTTCTTCCATGTTTGGCATTTGCACCCATTGTGCTAAAACTGAGAACCGAATAGTTGGAGGTTTTTGTACTTCTCCAATTTGAGAAAGTTGAAATGTTCTGGCTAAATCTGCATCCGCATTATTAAAATATGCATCTGCATATCTTTGATATTCATCAAATAATTGTGGAATAGTATTTGGATTTGATAAATCAAAATTAATTTCGCTATTAATTTTTGTTCTTACCATTAAAAATCGCAAAACCTGTGGAGGTAAAATATCTAACATATCTGCAGCTGATGCGCCAACACCTTTTGATGTAGACATTTTTTGTTTGCCTAAAATAAACCATTCATATGCCAATGGGAATGGAACAGGATAATTAAAGACTCTATCTGAAATTTTTGATGCAACGTCGTGTGACCCGCCGGCTGTCATATGATCTTTTCCTGCACCTTCAACTGTTACTCCAATAACTTTCCATTTTGCTGGCCATTCAATTTTCCAGGTTAATTTCCCAACAATTTCTCCGCCCCCGCTAAACGGAGACATTTTTCCTGTAAATCCACAGCCTTTGGTAAATTTAACTTTATTTTCTTCGCAGGTAAAAGTAATTTGTTCTCCGTCCCAATCGGTTACTGTTGTTGTTGATACTTTTCCGCAATTAGTGCAGTATGGTTGAAACGGATACCATTTTTCAGGCATGTCTTTTTTATAAATTTCTTCATAGATTTTTTTAATATCATCTGCTTTATCTAATGCTTCCTTAATTAATGGATTCATTTTTCCGCTTCTATATAAGTCTCCGCCCCAAATAATTTCAGGCTCACTGCCAATAGCATTAAAAACTTTTTTAAAATCTTCTGCATAATAATGAGCAAAACTTTTATATCCTTCTTCTGGAGATGGGACTTTAAAAAGCGGCAATCCTAAGTATTTTTCAAATTTTTCTTTTGGTAAATAAACAGGTAACCCATCCATTGGGTCTTGATCTTCAAAAATATACGTGTATTTTGCATTAACGCCAATATCTAATAGACATTTATAAATTAAATCGTGAATAACAACGCCACGCAAACTCCCCACATGGATTTTACCTGATGGTGTTTTCGCATCATCTACCCATTCCAGTGGTTTATTTCGTTTTTTTATTTCTAGTGCTATTTGGTCTGCCCAAAACATATGATTTTCTTTCTGATCCTCTTATTTTACCGTATTTTACAGGATCTAACAAATAAGTCTTACTTCTTCTTGGAAGTGACAAAGAGGGTAAGGATTTGTTTATAGATTTCTTCAACAAATAAAACAGAATCTACATTGACCCATTCATTTCTGGTATGCCCGCCATTTCCTATTGGCCCAAGTGCCAAAACAGGAATATTGAGCCTATTAGCAAAAACATTTTCATCTGCAACAGAAGGTGTATAAATTGGTGTAACCTTATTTTTTGCCAAAATTTCTTTTTGTAATACTTTTACAAACCAATGATTAAGTGGCATTTCATAACTTTCTCCATATGGCGTGTCTCTTTTTACCGGTTTTATTTCTATATTAATTTTGTTTTTTTTAGCAAGAGCCTGTACTCTTTTAACAAAATCTGCACTTTTTGTTTTTGGTGTTGTAAGAAGTGAAAATTGTGCCACTGCTTTATCTGGAATAGAAAATGAATCTGTTATTCCAGAAACTGTATGAAAAATCACATCTGTTTCTCCTAATAATGTGTGTTTTGGTAATGGAATTTGTTTGATAAGACAGAGTAATTCTGCCATTCTTTCTATTGCATTAATTCCTTTTTTTGCTTCTGCAGCATGTGCTTTTTTTCCAAATACTGTTACTTCAAATAAAATTCTTCCTTTTCTGCCAAAAACTGCACTAAATGGTTTTGTTACATCTTTTACTTGCCCGCTTTCTGCTGCGACTAAAAACGCAACATCTTTTAAAAAACCAGAAGAAACTAAGTCGTGTGCACCTTTAGAAATATTTTCTTCATCAACGCCAAAAATTATTTTAACAGGAAATTTATTTTTAACTGCATACTCGCCAGTTTGTAAAATTGCAGCAATACCGCCTTTCATGTCTTCTGTTCCCAATCCCCATGCTTGTTTTCCTTTCATGGTAATTTTGTATGGATTTTTAATATCGCTATCTGCTGGAACAGTATCCATATGACCATAAAAACCAATATATTTTTCTGCTTTCCCAAAGGTTGCAATAATGCTGTTTCGAGTTTTATCAGTTGGAACAAGTTTTACAGAAAATCCTAATTTTTTTAAATACTCTGCAAGAAATTTGCTAACCGCTGCTTCTTGAGGAAATGGAGAAGGGATTTCAACCAACGTTTTAAATAAATCTAGTGTTTTCATTATTGTCCCTCTACTTGTACTTCAACTGTTCCTAATTGTACTCCGTGTTCTTTTTGCAAACGAGTTAGTAATTCTCGTGCTCTCTCTGGAGTTTGGGCTAATACTAACACTTTTGCATGAGGAGAGGCAATGACTTGTTCTTGCCCATGTTCATCTTCCCCAACGACTGTTCTTGAAGCAAGAATAAGCACGCCTTCTTTTGTATCTGGGTTATATACCATATCTGTTCCAATACTTTGTGCAAAATCTTCAAAACTTGCAATACCTCTATCTAGAGTAATATTGGTATTTATCCAATGTGGTACTCCCAATTTTCTTGCTGCAAAATCTGCGTACGTACTAATAATTGGTCTTGTATTTAATTCCAGTGTTCTAACAATTATTTCTCCATCTGGTCTTCGAATAACAACATAATCAGGTCCTTGAATACCATGATATCCATTGATGTCTGCATTGTATCTGGCAGTTGCTCTAATTTGGTCATCAATTAATGCCTGAATTGCTGGTTCTGGATAATATCTTCTACTACCGACAAAAGACCCGTTTTCTGTAATTTGTTCAAAATGTCCAAGAATTTCAACAGTTCCATCTGCTCTTGATACTCCATGTGCACTACCTAAAACTAATACTTCTCCCAAATTTCTAGCATCTTGTTCAATAATTAAACCCGTTCCATGAGGCGCAAAGGTATTTCTAAACCAAGAAGCTTCAATATTTCTTTCTTTTCTTAACTCAGCGGATTCATCAAAACGTGCATGCATTTCTTTAATTGCTTGCCTAAGCGATGCTGCCGTCACATGTTCAATATGCAAAACTGTATCCCCGCCAGAACCACCTGGTAATTTAACCCAAACGCCATGGGGTAAATTGCCAAACTCTGCAACAAGGCCTGCAATTGCGTCTGGTGTAACTTCTCCACTTACTATTCTTCCTGGCATCATGTTAATACCAAATTTTGCAGCATGTTCTCGTAAATCTTGTTTGTTATTTGTACTATCACTACTTGGAGTATCTAAAGTTGCCATACCAAG
>DASVYQ010000059.1:0-1699 GCA_036392095.1 Patescibacteria group bacterium | reverse complement strand
CAGGTAATAACACCTCCAAGAATAAGTAAATATATTTTTTTCACAGGGAATTTAAAAAACACGTATTGCTATTGTATGATATTTTCCTTCAAAAATGAATAAATAATAAAAACTTACTCTCTTTAAACCCCCTTAAACTATTCTCAACTATAGAAAACACTAGCAATTAATAGTAATTGATTGACTTCTATAAGATACTATGTTATCTTATGGGTCACTAATTTATTTACAATGAAAGACTATAATAATTTTAATTTCCTGACACCAAAACAGGTCTCAGAAGTACTACAGCTCAATATTTTGACTATTTATTCATACATTAAACACGGGCAACTAACTGCCGTAAAACTCGGAAAAGCATATAGGATTAGAAAAGAGGACTTCGAAATTTTCTTAAAATATCACAAGACAACAACGAAACTGAAAGATTTTTAATACGTATGGCGGCTTTTCACAAACACTATCTAAAGATTGTACTTATTACACTCTCTGCACTGGCAGGAGTTATTTTTTTCGCTTTTCTAAGCGTTGTAATATATCAAAATAGACAAGTCATTATTGATTCTGTTAACGCAAAACCAGAAACGTTTACAGAACTGTATTTTGAAAATAATGAAAATCTTCCTCAAAAAATTACAACAGATCAAAATTTTAATTTTAAAAATCCAACCCTTGCTTTATTTACTTTCCAGTTTAGTGTTCACAACAAAGAGAACAAAGATATGACATATCTCTATGAAGTCTTTACCATTATTGATGGTAAAAAAACACTCATAAATACAGGAGAGCTTTTTATTAAAAACAATGAAACTCAAACAACTACAGAAAAGTTTTCTGCAGAAAAAATATTTCCCAAGACAGAAGTTGTTGTAAATCTTATAAATAAAAATCAAGAAATATCATTCTGGATGGAGATAAAAACAAAATGAAAACATACAAAAAAATTACTATTTTAATTCCCTGTCACAATGAAGAAAAAGGAATTGGCACTGTGATTGATACAATTCCGCTTCGTTTTCTTAAAAGAATGGGGTACATAACTGAAGTTATTGTTATCAACAACAATTCAACTGACAGAACAGCCCATGTTGCAATGAAAAGAAAAGTACGAGTTATCGTTGAGGAGAAAAAAGGAAAAGGCCATGCGATTATTACCGGATTTAACGCTGTGAGTCCTGATACAAAATTCATTGTCATGCTTGACGGAGATAATACCTACAAATCAACAGAAATTCCACGGCTTATCGAACCTCTTATGAGCAATTTCTGCGACGTTGTTATTGGTTCAAGACTTGGCGGAAAAATGAAAAAAAATTCCTTAAAAATTCAAAATAGAATTGTTAACTGGGGATACACATTTCTTGTTAGACAATTTTACCGAACCAACATCACTGACGTTTTGAGCGGATATTTTGCATGGAAAAAAGAAGTATTGGATATTTTAATACCGCACTTAATATCTGAAGGATTCGAAATTGAAATGGAAATGTTAACAAAAATGGAAAAACTAGGATTTGAAGTCTATTCTGTTCCAATCACCTATGACCAACGAGAAGGGCATACAAAAATTGAAGCTTTAAAAGATGGACTGAGAATTCTTAAAGTGTTTTTCAGAAACCTTTTATGGACTCCAACACCTAAAAGATACCAGGGATTCTTTGGTACTGTTTTACAAAAAGCAATGAACCTATTATGAAAA
>DASVYQ010000058.1:0-2754 GCA_036392095.1 Patescibacteria group bacterium | reverse complement strand
TTGAGCATTAGAAGCGGCAATAACTTCAGAGACAGCAGATCCTAACCCTCCAGTAATATAATGATCTTCAATCGTAATAATTTTTTTCATTTTTTTTGCTTCTCTAAGAATTGTTTTTTCATCTAACGGTTTTATTTGCGGAACAGAAAATAACGAAATAGTAATATTCTTTTTTTGTAAATTTTCAGCAACTTTTTTTGCAACCGGTAATAAACTCCCTGTAACAAAAACAGTTGCTTCATCTCCAGAAAATAGTTCTATTGCAGTACTCACGGAAGAGACAGGCTTTGCATAAACAACAGGACTTCCTGCTTTTGTAACTCTAATGTAAGAAGGCGATTTTCTTTTATATACATATTTCATAACCCCTTGCATTTCCACAGAATCTCCAGGAGCAAAAACAGACATGTTTGGCAACAAGCGCATAAGTGCAATATCTTCAAGGGCAAAATGACTTACGCCTAATTGATTGGAATAAAAGCCTGATGAAGCGCCGACAATTGTTACATCCAAATTATTATATGCAATATCAAGTCTTACTTGTTCAAAACATCGCATAGTTATAAATGGCGCTTGAGCATAAAAAAATACTTTCATTCCGGAAAGTGCTAATCCTGCTGCAATACTTGCACTACTTTGTTCAGTTACCCCAGTATTAATAAACCTAGTTGGAAATTTTTGCTGCATTTCTTCAAAAACAGAGAATCCCATATCTGCAGTAATGGTTACAATATTTTTGTCCTGCTCCATTAATGTTGTTAAACTTTGTAAAAATGCTGTTCTCATATTATTAATTCTTTCTCTGCAATTTCTAATTCTTTACTTTTTGGTGTTTTATAATGCCATTCATTCCTGTTTTCAAATATAGAAACACCTTTCCCTTTTGTTGTATGAGCAATAATTACTGTTGGTTTATTCTTAAATGTAATTTTTTTAAACGTTTTAGAAAGATCTTTAAAACTGTTTCCATTTGTCTCTAAAACATTCCATTTAAATGCTTTCCATTTTGCACTCAATGGTTCTAAATCTAAAATATCTTTTACTTTTCCAAAACTTTGTAATTTGTTGTAATCAATAATAACCAATAAGTTATTTAATTTGTGATGACCTGCCTGCAATATAGCCTCCCACGTAGAACCTTCATCACATTCTCCATCACTAATGAGTACTACGATTTTATATTTTTTGTTTTGGATTTTAGCTGCTAATGCCATACCAACACCAATTGGTAACCCATGTCCCATAGAACCAGTAGTTGCCTCGATTCCTGCAATTCCATTATATGTGGCACAACCAATAAGTTTACTGCCATCCAGACAATAATTTTCTAAATCTTTTTGAGAAATAATTTTTTTATCTTCTAAGACTGAAAATAATGCAGATATTGCCCATCCTTTGCTTAAAATAAATCTGTCTCTATTTTTATTAAAAGGATTTTTAGGATAAATTTTTAAAACGTAACTATAAAGAAAAATTAACAATTCCAAACAAGAATATGCAGAACCAATATGAGAGGCATTCGCCTTAGTTATCATGGAAAGAATTTTTTTTCTTAAAATTACTGCTTTTTTTTCTAACTTTTGTATTTCTTGTTTTTTCATATTACATAATTTCTTTTAATCCTTGTTTAAACGAATATTTAGGCGTCCAATCAAGAAGTTTTTTTGCTTTTCTAATATTTGCTTGCCAATGAGTAGATTCAAACCTTTTATTTTTATTACTATTCCATGCTATTTTACTTTTTGAGTTAGTAAGTGATGTAATGGCAGCAACAATTTCTTTAATAGAATATTCTTTTCCGCTACCAATATTTATTATTTCTCCAGAGATTTTTTTGGCATTTTTAATACATGCCAAATATGCATCAACCACATCTTTAATATAGATATAGTCTCTAACAGAATCAGGAGAACTAAGACTAATTGGTTTATTTTCTTTTGCATTTTGTATTACATATGGAATAAGCCTTCTATTATCATCATTTGCTCCAAATGGAGAGAAAAGTCTAAGCGTTACAATTGGTTTTTTGTTTTCTTTTGCTGTTTTTACACAAAAAAGTGTTGCTGTAAGTTTTGATAATGCATAAGAGCTTTGCGGAAAACAAACATCAGTTTCTGTCATTATTTTTTCTTTTTCTCCATATTCAGAAGAACTTCCTGTATTTACAAAGCATTTATATGGAATATTATTACATGCTTCAATTAGATTAATTGTTCCAAGAACATTTGTTTTTAAAATTTCTTTAAATGGTTTTTCAATTCCAGAAAATAATCCGTTTGTTGCTAGATGGAAAATATATGCAGGTTTTATTTTTGATACACTTTCTGTAAGCTTCTGCTTATCTTCCAAAGAAACTATGTGAACATAAACTTTAGGTAGAACATCTTTAATTTTTGAAGTATCAGATGATTCTCTAACTAAAACATGCACTGTGTATTTTTCATTTATTAATCTTTTTACCAAATGAGAACCAACAAATCCGGTTGCTCCGGTTACAAGTGCTATTTTTTTATTCATATTTCTTTTTTTCATCTAAACCATACATTTCTTGCACAATAAAATTCGGTCTGTTTCTAACTTCTTCAAAAATTCGCAAAATATATTCTCCTTGTATTGCCAGCATAATTGAAATTAAAAATAAAACAAATAAAATTAGAGTTGTTTGAGTAAATCCCTGAAAAAGAGAAAAAAGAGCTAATCCTAGAAATAACAATACAAAAAGCCAGGAAATTCTTAATGGTAAATTAGTAAATG
>DASVYQ010000057.1:0-2797 GCA_036392095.1 Patescibacteria group bacterium | reverse complement strand
GTTCATCTTTCTGTAATCTTTCAATATCTTTAGAAAAGAGCCATTTAAGAAAAGCTCTCATCAAAATATTAGCGTAGAATCTTGGGGGCATGAGAAGGTGTTGTGTAACATTATTATCAACATAATTCGGAATAGTTTTACCTTGAAGCATGTCATTAATAATCACGGAATCTATTTCCTCGCCATCTAATCCTCGGAGGAGATTGTTGGATTTGAGCCAGAATTCTGATTTCATATGAAACAAGGCCTTGTCAATTAGATCTCCAAAGTTTTCCTCAATATGGTTCACCAAATCTTCTACCTCTCCCCAAAAGCTCATGTCATATTTGCATTTCTTATCCTCGGGATTGTTACACAGATCATTATTGTATAGCCTATACTTCAAAATTGCATTTTTTATGTATTGTGCCCGTCCTTCGGTAGAAGCAGGTAGATATTTTGATTTAAAATTATAATCATGCCGTTTTAATAAAATAACAAACCTGCTCATGAGATACTTATCAATGCGATCATCTCCAGATATACTAACGTCTTTACGCACATAAAATACCCAATAACACTTAGCGAAGAGCTCAAAATCCAGCATAAAACTAAAATTTAACGCATACAAGTCACATAGGATGTCCATAACTGTATCCTCTATATGCCTTACAAGACCATCTATATTTTCCATAGTATCTCTTATTTCCGATGGTGTTTTGGGACGTAAACTTACAATAGCCTTTCTAAGCAATTCCTTTGTTATAGCCAGTTCAGAATCATTGACTTCAAAAGTGTTATCAATAATTTGATCACTTATATAATGAGCTTTTAATTTACGTAGCTTACCATTAAGGCCATAATGCTCTTGACTAAAAAGATCTTTATAATGCTCGATGCCTCGTTTTTTATCAATGATATATTCAAAGTAATGAAAAAGCTCATGTGGAATATAAAATAATCCTGTTAATTGAAAAAGGTGATTGGAAGCCATATTTACAAGCGGTGCAAGGGCAGGGAGTACTTCAGCATCTTCATGGGCGGTGAAATACACAAAACCGCCTCTATCATCAGGTGAGAATGCGATTTGCTGACATTTAAGGAACCCATCTATTGCTGTTAGAAATGCATGCAAACCACCTATAGCATCACTTGAGAAATCATTAATTTCAAATGACCTGTATGATGCAGCGAGCCTTGCACTCAGCGCTTTATCAAAAATATCAAGTCCTTCTGACAACTGTGAAACAAATTTGTGAAATTCGTCATTGTATGCTTTCTTGTCAATCTTTTTCAAATCCATATAAACTGTTAGAATTCTTGTTAAATATGGTCTGAGTTCTATGAATGATTCGAACATGTGTTGATCTTCAATGCACGAGTTAAATAAAGATATGGTCTTAATTAGTTTTCTATACTGCATCTGATAGCCCTTTTGCTTTAGCTCATTAAGAAAACCATGCAAAACTTCTCCTTGATCGTACTTGAATTTCAACTCAGTCAGCCTAACATTCAGTGAAGGATGATTAGGCAGCGGATTATCTTCCACTTCAATTTCTACTCCGATTGTTGTTTCGGAGCTATTTACGTGACTTGTCAGGTCGTAAGGATTTCCAGGCGAGTTAGTTAGCATTTCACTTATTTTGATGAATTCCGCGATAAACTGTTTTGTCTCAATTTTCCCAGGTAACGATTTTGAGATGATAGGAAGATCAGATTTTCCAAAAATGATTACCTGCTTACTATTCCCTTCACTCGTTGTATCACGCACTGGCATATCCATCATTCTATGATTAAGAATATCGATGCATTTGTACATATGACCGGGCTTCACTGTAAATGCAGACAGTGGAATTATATCTCCTAATATATTATTGTATATTTCGTCTTCTCTTTCCTTCCCATAATGTCCAAGTTGAATACTACCATTAAACCCGAGAGTTGTAGCTGTTGTACTAAAAAGATGGACATGCTCGATATTATTTGTTTCTTTTAAGAAGAAGTCTCGATTGAGCATATCCGTTATTAAGTCTTTTCTCAGGCTAAAAGGCTTCTTTTCATTCTTAGGCGTGATAGGGAATTTCCATTCCAAAATAATTCTGTTGAATTGCTTAAGTTGTATCTTTTCTGCCAGACTCATTTCTTCATATTGCTTTCGCCTAATCTCTTCTGTTTTTATAATTAACTCCATTATTTCATCAGGCACATTAGACCCATCAATAATGCCAAACAAATCAGTTTCCTCAAGAGATTTATTTAAGTCATGAATAGTATTAATCTCTCCAGAAGTTGATAATGTTTTGTTAATTGAACTGCAAAGTTGTTTTATTTTTTCTTCACTTTCAAACTCCTGAGGACAAAAATCAAAATAACCAATTTGATAAATACCACTTGCACCAAGTGAAGCCTCTCTGCATCCCATAATAATTTCCGCTATACTGCTATAGCTTTTTGCAAATATAATAAGAGTAAATTCATTCCAATTGATAGTTTCAAGCATACAAACTTTAAATTTCTTCTCTTCGTTGGCTCTGCATGTATCATAATATTTCGTAATCTTTTTCCTAAGAAAAGACCTGATTTTTTCTTTAATTATATTCTTAGTTGAAAATTTAAGGTAGCTACTAATCTTGAGCTGGCAAATACCAACAAGGGGGTATTGAAACAGTAGGTCATCTTGTGGTTCATGACAAGTACGAAATAATATCTTCGCATTTTGTATAAAAGGTTCTTCATCAAATTTAGGTAGATATCCTATAAGATTTTGAGAAATGGAAACCCCGTCTATTTCGTGGAGGTGTTCAAGAATATTAAAATC
>DASVYQ010000056.1:0-3389 GCA_036392095.1 Patescibacteria group bacterium | reverse complement strand
ATACTGGGAATAAAAAAGAAAACATGGCAAAGGCAATTGCATTGCTTGGTGAAAAAGTTCGAGTTGTAAAAAAAGCATCTCTCTATGAAACAAAACCATGGGGATATACAGAGCAGGAAAATTTTATTAATTCTGTAATTATGGGTGAAACCGATGCAACTCCAGAAGAATTGTTGCAGTTTATAAAACAGATTGAGAAAGAAGTAGGCAGACAAAAGCGTTTTACTAATGGTCCACGCGAAATAGATATAGATATTTTGTTTTATGATGATTTAATCATTCATACACCAAGTTTAACAATCCCACATGCATTATTACATGTTCGAGATTTTGTATTGCAACCTTTGTGTGATATTGCTCCGGATTTTGTTCATCCCGTATTGCACAAAACAATACGTCAATTACTACAAGAAGTGCCAGAAACAGAAAAAGTAGTTATTAAAAAAGCAGAATAGTTATTTATATTTTTTTAAAAGTGAAATAAGTTTTTTTGTTTGAGCAAGTGTTAATGCAGGGAAGTTGGCTATTCTAAATTGCTCTTCTTTTAAATCTCCATAGCCGCGGCCAACAATAATATTGTGTTTTCGCAAATATTCATCAACCGGCTTTGTGTCTTTTCCCATTTGTACAACTGCTACAGTTTGCGATCTAAACTTAGGGTTTTTAACAAATGGTTTCCACGTTGGATGATTGTCAAAAAAATTATATAAAAGTTTTGCTTTTATTTTAGTTTCTTTTCTAATGTTAACAATGTTTTTCTTAAGCATATCTTTAATAATCTCATTTAATACATAAATTTCCATAACAGGAGGAGTAGTTGGGGTCTGACCTTTTTGTGCCCATTTTAGAAGGCTAGGAAAATTGTGATATGTTCCAATATTGTGTCCTTTTTCTTGTAACATTGCTGCTTTTTCTAAAGCTTTTGGACTTACAATAATTACGCCAAGGCCAGGTGGCAATCCAAAGCCTTTTTGCACAGAGAAAAAAACTATATCAACCATTGAATAATTAAAATTAACATAAGGCATAGAAGAAACGGTATCAACTGCAATAAGTTTATTTGGATGCACTTTTTTTAAAGTCTCAATATCTTCTTCTGGAACCATAGTTCCAATACTTGTTTCACTTTGTGTAAAACAAATAACTTCTGTTGTTTCTGGAATTTCGACTTTAGAGATATCAAATCCTTCTCCAAGGGGGACTTCATATTTTTGTGGCTGTTTTTTTAATTCTTTTGCAATTGCATAAAACTTTTTGGAAAAAGCACCGTTTACAAAATGAAAACTAGTCTTTTCAACTGTGTTTTCTATAATTCTTTCCATTGCCTCGGTCCCAGATCCTAAAAAAAATACTTTGTAATCTGTCGGAATAGCGAGCAGCTTTTTAAGATTTGTTTCCAATTCTTCAAATAATTTCGCAAAAGCGGGACCTCTGTGATTCATAGATCCAACTTCCAAAGAAAGTGCTTTAAGAAAATGTTTTGTTGTTGTGGGGTAGAGTTGACTTGGTCCAACAGTAAAATATGTATTTTTCATAAATTAATATAATGTTCGTAACCGAATTGTTCCTGGTATTTGTTTTAATTTTTCAACAACTTGTTTTTGATAATGCGTTTCAACATCTGTTATAACATATCCTATTTCTTCATTGGTTTTCAAGTATTGACCGCACACATTTAGTGCATATTCTGCTAATACTTTATTAATATTTGCTAAAACACCAGGAATATTTTTATGGATATGAATAAATCGATGAACATTTTCTTGATTTGGGAGAGAAAGATTTGGAAAATTAACAGAAAGCATTGTACTTCCTGTATTGATAAAGGTAATAAGTTTATTTGCAACAAATTCACCAATTGCTTTTTGTGCTTCTTCTGTACTGCCACCAATGTGAGGGGTAAGAATGACATTTGGTAAATTCTGTATTGGAGAAATAAATGCTTCTTGATTGCTTTTTGGTTCTTTTGGGAAAACGTCAATTGCTGCTCCTTTAATTTTCCCGTTAGTAATATATTTTGCCAGTGCTTCAAGATCAACAATAAATCCTCGGCTTAAGTTAATAAAAATTGAACCGTCTTTCATAAGTTTAAATTCTTTTTCAGAAATTAAATTTGTATTGGATTTTCTGCCGTCAACATGAATGCTAATAACATCAGCAATTGCTAAAATTTCTTCTAAAGAATTACATTTTTTTGCATTTCCGAGAGCAGGTTTTTCTACAAGATCGTAAAAATACACTTCCATTCCCATCATTTCTGCCAAAACAGAAAGCTGAGAGCCAATATTACCATATCCAATAATGCCAAGTTTTTTACCTCGAATTTCATGTGCATCTTTTGCAGACTTTGCCCAAATACCAGTGTGTTGCAACTGACTTTTTTCAAAAGCACGTCTGTACAAGAGCAAAATTTCTCCAAGAGCAAGCTCTACAACAGAGCGCGCACTGCTGTATGGAGCATTAAATACAGCAACTCCTTTTTGTGATGCAAAGGGTAAATCTATGTGGTTTGTCCCAATGCTAAAGGTCCCAATTGCGAGCATCTTTTTTGCATTTTCTAAAACTTGTTTGGAAACTTGTGCACGAGATCTTACTCCTAAAATGGTTATATCTTTTACTTTTTCTAACAACTCTTCTTCTGGCAATGAGTGAGGAAGAGAAGTAACGGAATAGCCTTCTTGTTGCAGCAACTCAACTGCTTTTGGATGAATATTTTCGAGAAGTAATACTTTAATTTTATTTTTAGGATAGGAAAGCAGCTTTGGGGGGTTTTCTAAAGAATCAATAACCTCGTCAAAATTTGTCATGATTTTATCAGCTTTTTTTGCAATAGGATCACGATGAATGTTTTCTGTAAATGCCCAAAATGTATTAACTGCCTTATAAAGTTTTGTTTCATAATCTGTAAAACCATCGCCTAGCATAATCAGATTTCCCTTAAGCTTTAGTTTTTTTAATGTTTTTATTTTGCCTTTATCCAACGCAAGCAAATTTTTTTTGTCATATCCAATAATCCGGCCTTTTGTATTAAATATAAATGTGTTTGCTAAGACATGGGTTTTATCTATACCAAATTCTTTAACAATAGGATAAATAAAATCAATAAATCCACCTGAAATTATATAAATTCTTTGAGCATTTTTTTGAAAGAATTCTTTATGTTTTGTAATAGAGGGCGTAATACTTTCTTTTAAAAATGTAATTAATGTATCAAGATCTTTTTTATTTGCAGAAAGAAGTTTCATTCTTTTTGATAAGGCTTTTGAAAACGGGAGTTTTCCTTCCATTGCTTGCTTTGTGATTTCTAAAATTTCTTCTATGATTGCATCTTTATGAGGATTATTGTGTAGAGTTAAGTGCCCTAATTGTTCCAGGGCTTCAACCGATAC
>DASVYQ010000055.1:0-10440 GCA_036392095.1 Patescibacteria group bacterium | reverse complement strand
AGCAAGTCTTTTATTAATTCCATATATCTGCTGGGTAAGTTTTGCTTCATTATTAACATTTTTTATTTATATTCTAAATAGATAATTAGCTTGACACATATGTAATCCATGGGATAATAAAACAATATCCATAGTATCTTTATGAACTCAAAATTTACTTCACCACTTTTTATAACTATATTAGGAGTACTTATTGCTGGAGGATATTATTTTTTACAAACAGTGAGTATGCACTCTTTTTATCCAAAACAAACTCAAACAAAAAATATGCCTTCTATTGAACCTACAAAAACTACATCAATTTTAGACGGTCAATATGTATGTACTGTAAGTATTCCAACCAGTGCACCAATTACAATAGAAATTAATCAAGGAAAAGCTCATGCATCAATAATCGCAAAATCCGGAGACCATATAGAAGGTGTATTTGATAAAAATGTGTTATATGTTTGGGATCAAGGGAAACAGCAGGGAACAAAATTTACTAATGTAGCAAATACTGTTATACAAATGATTTCTCAAAATAGTAGTGCATGTAAAAAAACAACGTTTAGTGATGCAAGTCAATTTACAATCCCAAATTTTATTACATTTAAAGAAAATACTTCAAACAATCCACTTGAAATGCTTCAGGCATTGCAATAATTTAGTAACATACACCATAATAAATTGATATGAATAAAGAAGAACAATATATTTACGATGAAAGTGCAGAAATAAGTATTGGAGAAAATCCAACATGGGCCGTAAAATTGGCAGAAGCATTTCCTGCATTCCACAGTAAAAATTTTAATTGGTACTTCTGGGGACAGCTTGTTTCTCTTATTGGAACATGGCTGCAAACAGTTGCACAAGGTTGGCTTGTACTTCAGCTTACAAATTCTGCATTTTTAATTGGACTTGTTACTGCGCTTTCTACACTTCCCTCTTTATTATTTTCTCTTTTTGGTGGGGTCATTGTTGATAGACTTTCTAAAAAGAATATTCTTCTTTTTACTCAATGGTCTTCAATGATCTTGGCATTTATGTTAGGAATTTTAACTGTTATGAAAATAATAACTGTTTGGGAAATTGCGGTTCTTGCATTTTTATTGGGGATTATTAATGCTTTAGATATACCTGCCCGTCAGTCATTTATTGTAGAACTCGTAGATAAAGAAGGGATCGCTTCTGCTGTTGCACTAAATTCCGGGGCATTTAATGCAGCACGCGTAGTCGGTCCTGCAGTTGCGGGTTTTTTAATTGCCCTTATTGGAACGGGAGGCGCATTTATTTTAAATGGTGTCAGTTATATTGCTGCAATCATTAGTCTTATCTATATAACAACTAAATTTGTCCCTGCAAGAGAACACCCACATCCTTTAAAGGCTATTACTGATGGGATAAAATATTCATTTTCTCATCCGATTATTCGGACATTACTTATTTTTACCGGTATTGTTTCTATTTTTGGTTGGTCATATACAACAATCATGCCAGTTATTGCACAAAATACCTTTCACCTAGGCGCAGCTGGACTTGGCTATATGTATGCAGCAAGTGGTTTGGGGGCACTAATTGCAACTATTTTAGTTTCTGCATTATCTAAAAAGGTTAAACCTCTTGTATTTATTGTTGGCGGAAATACACTCTTTGCAATAAGTATTATTCTTTTTTCACTAACAAATTCTATTATTATTGCACTGCCATTATTATTTTTATCAGGAGTTGGACTCTTGGCTGAATTTGCAACAATTAATACAACTATTCAACATATGATTTCAGATAATATGCGCGGAAGAGTTATGAGTATTTATTCATTAATGTTTTTGGGATTATTTCCAGTTGGAAACTTTGAAATTGGCTTTGTTGCGGATAAATTTGGGTCAAGTTTTGCTATGATTCTAGGAGCAGTTATTACATTACTTTTTGGAATATTTGTGTATACTAGACGAAATAATATTAGAGCAGCTCAAAAACAATATGAAGCTGAATAATTATCGCTTGTTTGGCAAAATACTCATACTTATTTCTTTAATTTTTTCATCCTCTCCAACCTCTTCTGTAATAAAAAATATTCCTTCATTTTTAATAATTTCTTTAAAACAATAATGCAAATCATCTACCAACTCATGCTCACTTGTTAAAACTTTATCTTTATCCATCCAAATTAATTCTCCTTCTTTTACATGATTGCCATGAGGAATTTCTAGAGTTGGAACTTTTATTTTAAAAAAGCTCATAATCCAATCTTGTGGATATCCACCATGCAGTTTTATTATTCCTACAAATTGAATATCATTTAACGATACCTCATATCCTGTTTCTTCTTTTGTTTCACGAATTGCAGCATCTAAGTAATTTTCACCTATTTCTAATTTCCCACCAATACCATTTAATCTATTTGCATCAACTTTTGCGTTTTTGTTTCTTTTCAACATTAAGTATTTATCATCAAAGTATAAAAAATTTGTGACGGAATAAATAACTTCTCTTTTTATATCTGTCATAGCTGTTCTATTTTGCCATATTACTGCCTATGTTACAATAGAAACATGAACAGGTTTTTTTACCTGACTATTCTTCATGTTTTTAACGACGGGTTTGAAGGCAGTTTGCTTTTATTATTACCTTTTATATCCCACGAATTACATATTAATTTAGCACAAGTTGGAATGCTTGGGACTGCAGAGGGGATGATGGAAATTCTTTTTTCCCTTCCTTCAATATATTTTGCTGCAAAATATGGAAGTATACGAATTTTACTTATGGCACTAGGTATTTATACAACCGGATTTATTTTAACGAGTATTAGCCCAACTCTTTTATTACTTTTTATCACATTTATTATTGCAGGCATTGGATTTGGATTATTCCATTCAATAGCTTTTGGACTTATTTCTGAGTGGTCAGAAAAATCCAACAGAGGGAGACAATTGGCAAATTTTACAGCCAGTGGTGATCTTGGGAAAATTGCACTTACAACAGTCTTAACATTAATTATCGGTTTTATTGGCTGGCGATATACAGCCTTTTTATATGGAGCAGCAGCATTATTATGTTTAGTGATTTTTTTAAAATTCCATTCATCTTCAGAGAAATTTCATACAACAAAAAACTCAGAAACTGTTTCTGTTCCTATGAGAGACTTTTTTACAAACGTTTCTTTTGTATTTGCAAATCTGGTAAATATTTTTGATACACTTGCCAGCACGTCTTTATATATTTTTTTACCATTTTTGCTGATTAAACGAGGAATTCATCCAAGCATTTTAGGTGCTTTTACTGCAATGTTTTTCTTAGGTAATTTTCTTGGAAAAACATTTTTAGGAAGAATGGTAGATAAATATGGCAACACGAAAATATTTATTATTTCAGAAATTTTTATGGCAATTTTTATTTTTATTCTTGCAAATTCTTTATCTCCAATTATTATTTTTGGTGCAGCAATTGCGCTTGGAATTTTTACAAAAGGCACGGTGCCTGTTGTAAAAAGTATGATTTCAGAATCTGTTGAACATCATCAAAATTTTGACAAAGCATTTGGAATTAATACAATTATTGCCAGTGCTGCAGCTGCTCTTGCCCCACTTATTTTAGGATTTCTTTCAAATACATATGGAATAGTATTAGCATTTAATTTTTGTGCCATAAGTGCAGTTATAGCAATTATTCCTGCAACTTTATATCAACTCGTTTATGGAAGATTACCAAAACCTCAATTAGCTACAGAAGAATAATTATCCCTTTGGAAAAAATTGTATAGCTAATTTTTTAGCTTTATGTAAATAAGGTAAATTTTCATCTGAAACCAGACGAACCTCTCTTATTTTTTCAGGAGATTTTCCTTCTGCGAATTCTTTTAAACTTGCAATTATATTCTCATGTTCTATTGGTAAAAGTTTTGCCTGAATTTGTTCTGATGCATGCTTTATATATTCTTGAACAGGAATGCTATGTTCACAATCTTCTGGTGTAATTCTACGCTCAACTTTTGGTAATCCAAGTTTAATTGTTCTTATTAAATTTCCTCGATCAAATTCTTCTGTTACATAATGGACATCGCTTTCAGTCCATGGATCTGTATCTTGTATAAACAAACAATATAAAAGTCTGGCGCAAATAACTCTGGCGCCATACATCCCTCTTCCTCCAAAATCTTCGAATCCTGGATCAAGCGGACCTGGATGCTGGTTAATAATTTTTTTAGGAAATGCATTAATGACATTTAAAGGGAGCAATGGCAACCATCCGTTTTGGGAAATAAATTCTACAGAATATTTTTTAAAAATTTGTATAAGTGCAGTTCCGAATGCTTTATCAGTTGTATAATTTTTTCTTTCAATTACTTCCGTTGGAATTCCCAATTGTTTTGCTTTTAGAATTCCTGCTGCGTTTGGGTTACTGCTGACTACAACAACTGGAGTAACAATATGTTGTAATAAACCATTTTGTGTTGCTTGAATAATTGCTTGAGCCGTTGTTCCCCCACCAGAAATTAAAATACCAAGCTTCATAATATGTATTATTGTAAATTGAATAGAATTTTTCGTCAATTATTAAGATTTGTAATAAAGGATGTACAAAAATCTTTTTCTGATAATTTTTCTACTGCAAATTGAGAAATTCTAAAGTTTGAGGGATAACGATTGAGTTTATATGCATTGCACATTTGGTCATTATAAATAGCATAAATAGATCCTCCGTCTCCCAGTTGAGGGATAGTTAAGGTTTTTGAAAATTTAGAAAATATAGCACATTTTGTTTGATATCCCGATATAAATATTTCATTTGCAGAAATTGTTGTTGGACATTCACTGACTGAAAAATCATTAAATGAATATCTATCTTCCTTTATATCTTGTGCAATTATATTAGAGGAATTTTTAGTAAATCCATTTGTATAAAAAATATATTGTTTAAAGGCATAAGGAATTGTTGTTTTTGAAATTTTGTCAATAAAAACTATTTTTTCATTATGATTTTTTGCCAAAGAAACATATTTTGCTAATAATCTCCCACTAAATCCAAAAGTTTCAGAACTATATATTGGATTTCTAAAAAAATAAATATTAACAAAATTTAATAAAAGTATTCCATAAATACCAATAATAATAATCAAGACTATAATTTTTATTAATCTGTTTTTAAAAAAATAAATTGTATACCATATTCCAAGACCAATGAAAATAATAAATATGGGAAACATAAGTGAAGATCTAATTGAGTAAGATGAACCAACAGTACTGGCTAAAGATGGTAGTGGTGCTATAGCAATTACGGCAGTAAGAAAAAGAAATAACTTCTTATTTGTTGCAAATAAATAACAAAATCCAAGTAAGAGGAAGACTGCATCAGCATAATAAAAAATACCATGGAACCAAAGAGAAATAAATGGACTATTTTCTCCATAAAGAAATAAATAAGAAGTAGAAAATACTCCAAAATAATTTTCTATTAATTTTTCACTAAAAATAACCGGTTTTGATTCTAAAATGTTTGTTATTGGAGTATAAATAGATAACTTTCTTTGATAATTAACAGTACTGCTGATATTATCAGATGAATATGTTAGTAAATCTCCAGTTCTGTATGACACAGGGGATGTAGAAAGAGTTGCAATAAAATAGAGTAAAGGGATGAGACCAACGAGAAAAAGAAATAAAAATCTTTTAGCATATTTTTTCCCAGCTAAAATACCTGCATATAATGTAGAAAATAATAAGAAGGGAAAATAGATAACTTTTGTGCCAATATAGCTATAAAACGCGATTGCAAAAGCAATTAAGGAAAAAAATATTTTTTTGTTTTTTAATTTAAGAATTAAATATAATGCCAGATAATAAAAATAAATTGCCAAGGGAGTGTCATAAGAAGATCTTCCAAAATAAATCATCCATGGGTTAATTGCAGTAATAATCCCTATAATAAAAGACTTATTTTTATCCTTAAAAAATTCTAACGAAAGGAAATACATGAGAATTACAAATAAAATACTATACATTGCATAGGGGACTCTTGCATGTAATAAAGACAATGGCATAATGCCTATATAAGGAGCAACAAGAAAATAAGGCAGCTCTGCTTTTGGTACCTCAAAGGGTGGGGTCTTTAAAATAAATGGATTCCACTGCTTACTAATGTCGCTGCCATTTATTACCAACGCTTTCGCATTCATTACATAATCTAATTCATCTCCACCAATACCTATAGGAATTCTATCTAGAAAGACAAAGCGAAGAATTGATGAAACAATAATAAGAATTATTAGATGAATTAATATCTTTTTCATAGTTCTATTTTTTCTTTTTTTTTAAATTTCTAATATCACTATGAAATTCATCTTTTAATTTTTTTGTTGCTAAAATCATTTTTTCTTCAATATTGTCTATTCTTGCTCTTAAAAATTTCCAGATATGGTCATGATTGTCATGATATACATGAGCTAAAAACATTTTTTTATCTTTTTCAGGGAGTTCGGACAAAATAACATCTAAAATGACTGTATGCACATTGGTTTTAATAATTGCAACCAAATGCTCTTTTTCTTGCGGTTTAAGTGATAATTGATCTAATTCTATTATTAAAGAATCAATTTCTATAATATGATCATAAAATTGTTTCATAATTACTGTAATGGTTGTACAGGTCCAAGCGGTACATTGTCCGAAGGATCCTGAACAAAAAATATTAATACTGCTCCTTTTGCTGCACCATCTACTCTTCCTAAGTATTGCATAACTTCTGGAGATCCGCCAAAGCTTTTTCCGGTCCATTCAGATGGACCGGCATCAGCAATATCGGCAATAATTGCTTTTCCATTATTCGGATTTACTACTAAAACCTTTCTGTACTTAAAAAAATTATTATATTTTGCTACATTTTGCATATATCCAGGAGACAAAAATGTTTCAACTGCAACATAATATTTTTCGCGCAGTTTGTCTTCTTGTGTTAATTGACTTGCTGAAGGTGCAAAGTATCCCCATGCTCCAAGACCTGGCGCCATACCTGAAGACCAATACGAGGAGGCATCTGTTGCATTATCAAAATGACTATCCATGGTATTACCTGGATATAATGCGAGATGCTGTTCCTCTCCAATATATCCATATGTTCTGTTTAACCGGATACCATTTATTTCTGGTGTTACTTGAACGCCATACGTATTACTAAGCAGTTGAGCAACGTTTTGCTCTTCATCTGGAATTAATGGCCTTATTTCATGAGGCAAAACATTATATAAATCAGAGAAAAAAAATGTTTTTTTATCCAAATTTAAAAATTGTTCTTGCGCATATGCTGGAGTTACTTTTGCAGACAAGTTGCCGGAAGAAGAAAGTAATAAAAATCCGACCAAACTACTCAGCATCCATTGTTTTGGCCTATTTACAAACCAATCTAAAACATCTGAATGCTTATTCCAAAGTGCTGCTTGCAGTTCTTTATGCCTATCTGTCCATTTTTCTGCCAATGCATCGTAGTGTGAAACTTTTTTCTTAAAAAAGGGCAGTTGTACCATAGAATTATCATAGCAAAAAAACTAAGACAAAGTCAGTAATCTATCGTAAAAAAGGAAAATCCACTATAATATAAGCTATGACTGATACAAATAACCAATTGCCGGAGAAATTTCTTACAAGATTATCGGAAATGGTTTCTCCTGAAGAAAAAGAAAAGATACTACAAGCTTTTTCACATAGAAATCCTCCCACCTTCAGAGCAAATACACTAAAAATTTCTCCAGAAGATTTACGAGAAGAGTTGGCAAAACAAGACATTCTTGTTGAAACCGTTCCCTGGTATAAAGATGCATTTATTCTGACAAATCAACCTCAAAAAGTATTAACGACAACAAAGCTTTATAATGACGGTTATTTTTATGTGCAAAGTTTATCAAGTATGCTTCCTCCACTTATATTAAATCCTCAACCTAATGAAAAAATATTAGATATTACGGCTGCACCTGGAAGCAAAACAACGCAAATTGCTGTTTTAATGAAAAATACTGGTGAAATTATTGCAAATGATAAAAGCCGTGTTAGATTATACAAATTAGAGGCGAATTTAAAACAACAAGGAGTTACAAATACAAAAATTACCTATATGCCCGCCCAAACAATTTGGCAAAAATTTCCAGAATATTTTGATAAAACTCTTGTTGACGTTCCTTGCAGTATGGAAGGAAGATTTTATACAGAAAATCCAAAATCATTTGCAGATTGGTCAACAAATAAAATTGATTTTTTACAAAATATTCAGAAATATATTCTTAGATCTGCAATTTCTGCAACAAAAGTAGGTGGCGAAATTGTTTATTCAACTTGTACGCTTTCTCCAGAAGAAAATGAAGCAGTTATTGATTGGATTCTTAAAAAAGAGCAAGGAGCAGTTGTTGTAGAACCAATTCAATTAGCACATTTAGCGTTTGCCAGACCATTATTACAATGGAAACAAAAAACATTTAATCCGCAAATAAGTAATACTGCACGAATTATGCCGTCTCTATTAATGGAAGGATTCTTTATAGCAAAACTTAAAAAAATAAGATCAACACTTCAATAGATTTGCCTTTTTTAGGAAAACTTTCTACAATAATTTTTTATGAACTTTTTATCTTATCTATATTATTGCTAAAGGACTTAAGGTTTTTAATTTGGATAATGACATTTTTTATATTTTTTTCCACTACCGCACCAGCATGGATCATTTCGTCCTGGTTTTTTATCTGTTTTTTTTGATTGTTTTTTACTGTTTGTTGAAACTTCTTGAGGTGGTGTATTTTCTTGAATATTCTGTATTGGCTGGTTGGCTGGCTGAATTTGAATTTTGTAAATCCTATGAACTATTTCATCATCAATTCTACCAATTAATTTTTCAAATAATTTAAACGCTTCATTTTTATATTCTACTAATGGATCTCGTTGTCCATATCCTCTCAGACCAATTCCTTGTCTTAGATTTTCTATTACATCTAAATGATCCATCCAAATCGTATCAATAACAGAAAGCATGACAAATCTTTCAATTTGTCTTGCTAAATCTGCTCCAAGATTTTGTTCTCGCTTGTTATATAAATCTATCGCAACATTTGTTAAAAACTCTGTTTTTTCTAAATGAGCATGATATTGTTCTAATTGCATTACTAATTGTTTTTGGGAATTTTCATCAAAAGGAATTATTGTAATAAATTCTGAAATAATTTTTTCATTATTTCCTTCTGCTTCTCCAAGCATAACGACTTCTGCAACTGATGCAGAAATTTTTTCTAAAATATCATTTTTTAAAGCCTCTTTATCTGTGCTTTCTAAAATTTTCTTTCTTCGTGAATAAATAATTTCACGTTGCTTATTTAATACATCATCATAATCAACTAAATGCTTTCTCATATCAAAATTAAATCCTTCAACTTTTATTTGTGCTTGTTCTATTGCACGAGAAACAAGTGGGTGAGTAAGCGGCACATCTTCTGGCATATTAAATCGCGTCATCATATTGGCAATTGCATCCCCGCCAAAAAGTCGCATAATTTCATCATCTAATGCAACATAAAATTGAGAGGTTCCCGGATCTCCTTGTCGACCTGCCCGACCTCTTAATTGGTTATCAATTCTTCGGGATTCATGACGTTCTGTACCAATAATAAATAATCCTCCCAACTCTAAAACTTCATTATGTTGTTTTTCCCATTTTTTGTATTCTGGAGAACTTGTTTGTGTTGTTCCATCTTCATTTTTTGGTGTTTCTCCACCCAAAATAATATCAACTCCTCTACCTGCCATATTGGTCGCAACTGTTACTGATCCCTTTTCTCCTGCTTTTGCAATAATTTCTGCTTCTCTTTCATGATTTTTTGCATTTAATACTTCATGTTTAATTCCTCGTCTTTGTAAAAGCTGAGAAATAATTTCATTTTTATCGATTGAAGTTGTACCAACCAAAACTGGTTGTCCTCTTTTATGTGCTTTTTCAATTGCATCAACAACTGCTGTATATTTTGCTCTTCCTGTTTTATAAACAGCATCTGATAAATCAATTCTTTGTACATTTTTATTTGTTGGAATAACAATAACATCTAACGTATAAATTTTGTGAAATTCTTCTGCTTCTGTTACTGCTGTACCTGTCATACCTGCTAATTTCTCATACATACGGAAATAATTTTGCAAAGAAACCGTTGCCAATGTTTTTGATTCTCTCTGTATTGGCACATTTTCTTTGGCTTCAATTGCCTGATGCAATCCTTCTGAAAGTCTTCTCCCAACCATTAATCTTCCCGTAAATTCATCTACCAAAATTACTTGATTATCTTTTATAATATAGTCTTTTTCTCTATGGAAAAGTGTTTTAGCTTTTAATGCAGCTTCTAAATGATAAACTGTATCAAAATCTTTTTCGTAAATATCTGCAATACCAAATAATTTTTCTATTTTTGCAATACCATGTTCTGTTAAATGTGCT
>DASVYQ010000054.1:0-1885 GCA_036392095.1 Patescibacteria group bacterium | reverse complement strand
TTTTGGACTTTCTATATCTGACAAAGATAAAATATACTTAACTCCTAATAAATTTATTAACCGTGATGAATAGTTTTGTGGTGTGATTATTCTAATAAATCCAAATGGCGAGTGAATATCTGGGTTTCCTCTTTCAGAAGCAGAAATATATTCTGCATACCTTCTCAGATATAACGGGTCATACCCATCAATGCTTTGAAGATGATACATGTCTGAAAAATTGGGAGCTAAAATTCTTGAGTCTGTTGTCATAATCCTAAAATTATCAGAATTTTTTTGGAGGTATGTGAGCACTTTATCCTGAGGAAAAAGGTATTGAGGCAAAGTGAATGGAATAAATTTATCCGCAAATCGTAATAAATCTCCTATTGTTAAAAGTAAAAGTATACCTAAGAGAATTACTTGTATTTTCTTATTTTTAATAAACACATAAAAGATAATTAGTATTGATGATATTCCAAATAAAATAGTTGGTAGTATTAAGTTTTGTTTTGCAACATGAAGATTTTCTATTGTTATTCCCACATGGAATTTTAAGACAACTACCCAAAGGCCTACAAAACACGCAGCAATTATTCCTATCACAAAAAATATTTTTCTACTACTTTTTTGGAGAAAAAGATCAACTCCTAATGCTGCAAGTATTGCCAAAGATAAATCAATAATAGCCATTAAACGAGTTGGTTGTGACGTTGAAATAAAGGGGAGAGATAATTCATAAGGAATTTTTGCAAGAAATGTTGGGAATGCAAAAATGAATGAAAAACCTAAGATAATTGAAAAGAAAATTGTTTTTTTATCATTCCTAAAGATGATTGCAAATAATGCAAATACCAATGGGACTATACCTACATATCCAACAAACTCTGCATAATTCCAAACACCCCAGTAATTAAGTGTTGTTGGGTTACCAAAAAAATCAGGAGCAATAAATTGAATAATATTTTGCCAAGGGATAAACCACCCTGGTTGCTGCCAAAACGATTGATCAACGTCTCGAGCAGACAGAGAAATAAATTGAAATGTTGGAATAAGTTGTAAACTCCCAATTCCAAAAACAACTAAACCAACAATAAGAAATGGAGAATATTTTTTTGCAAAGTTGAAAATAAAATTATTATTTTTTTTATTCTTAATAGTTTGACAAATTCTTACGAATAAATACGCATTTGAAATAAGCAGAGAATAAAACCAAATTTGAAGATGTCCCGCGAAAAGAGCAGAAACTTCTGCAAAAATAAAAATTATTATCCATGTAAAGGAGAATTTCTTTAATAAAACTTCTTTAACATAAAAAATAAGCGGCAACCACAAAATTGTTGAAAGAACATTTCCCCAAAGCCCCCAGGAAACAGAGAATCCACAAAACATAAAAGTGAGAGCACCTACAAGTGCAGCGTTTTTATGAAGATTCATTTTTTGAAGGTAAAGATAAAGAAAGAATCCTGCGAGTAAGAATTCAATAAAAATAAAAAACGACCAGGAAAGAGGAAGATTTCCAAAGAAAAAAATAACATTAAGCGGATAAAATGCTGCAGACTGAAGATTAGCAAGAAGAGGATATCCACTAAAACTATAAGGATTCCATAATGGAAGCTGCATGTTTTTTTCTGCTTCAATAACTAGGCTTTTCCAGGGATATTGTTGCCTCACAGGATCTGTAATAAGAAAATTTTTAAAAGGTACTCCTCGAGGATAATCTGTGGCATATAAGTCTCGAAATGGATGATATAAACCAATAATAGTATCAGAAGGAATCGGCAGGAGTCCTTTAAAGAAAAACCCTCTAAAGAAAATAAGAAGAATTATTGTCAAAAAAATAAGTCCAATAAATTTTTTCATGAAATAATACTTTCCAGCTCACGACAAAATCTTTCAACTGTAT
>DASVYQ010000053.1:0-14225 GCA_036392095.1 Patescibacteria group bacterium | reverse complement strand
GTTGTTATGGGAGATGTATTTGGAGAGAATAGGGAAGTCTTCAAAGAGGAGAGAGTAGAGTCTTTAATTATTACGGCTAAAAATCTAGGAAAGATCCAGTTATCCAACATGGGGCTTGATAAACTGTATCCTATTGCTTTTTCAGATATGATCCGAGAGATTTTGAGAGTCGCTTTTGCAGTAAATGCCTCAAAAAAAATTTATTTTGCGGGAAAGAAAGAACCTATAACCGAGCTTGCAATTGCTCATGCTTTGCAGAAAATAAATCCTCTTTTAAAAATAGATTTCCATAATCATTCTCATGAAGAAAAAGAGAAATTCCCAGTGGATGCAGTTAGTTTATTGGATGAAAATTATCCGGAAATAGAGGAAATAGAAAATTATTTTAAATCTCTCCCTTTATCTACTGAGGCAAAACTATATGAGAAAAAAGAATCAGATAAAAAAGAGGCAAGAAGGCATCCATATGTAAATATACAAAAGTTTTTTATCCTTTCAGGAATTTTTATCATAACAGTACTCTTATTGCCTTTTTTGGTTGTTGCTTCAGCGGGGGGAGGAACGTATTTTTTGCTTAAATGGAGTGTTGCAGACTTAGAAAAGGGGAACGTACAACAGGCAAAGAGTACTGCACAGAATGCACAGGCATTATTAAATGTTGCACAAAATGCGCAAATAATGCTTTCTGGAGAACTAGGGGTAATAAATCAGCAGGGAAATATAAATAAATTTGCAGAAAAAATACAAATGGGGAAGCAAATAGCATCTTCTTTAATCCTTGGAGCAGAAACAATTCAAAATGTTAAAGATATTATAAAAGGACAAAAAAAAGTTTCTTCAGAAGATCTTTCTCAAATTATTAATAATGGAAAATCAGTGGCCTTACAATTAGAAAAAATTAAAGGAGAAGCAGGCTTATCTGCAAAAGAAGAACAAGAGTTAACGCAAATTTCATCATTTGCTCAATTCTTTAACATTTTAGATAGCGTTCCTAATCTAGTAGGGATGAAGGGACCGAAAACATATTTAATTCTCTTTCAAAACAATACAGAACTTCGTCCTGGAGGAGGGTTTATTGGATCTTATGGGTTACTCACATTAGATAAAGCTGCAGTGAGTAGCTTTACCATTCATGATGTATATGATGCAGATGGTCAGTTAAAAGGGCACATAGAGCCTCCCTTTGCAATAAGAAGATACCTTCCTTCAGTTCATATGTATCTGCGAGATAGTAATTTTGATGTAGATTTTACAAAAGATGCCTATATGGCAGCATTTTTGCTCCAACAAGAAACAGGGCAGCAGGTAGATGGAGTAATAGGAGTAGACTTGTCTTTTGTACAGGGTTTATTAAAAGGATTGGGGAGTGTGTATGTTCCTGATTATAATGAAACAGTTACTGCGGATAACATGTTTTTGTTAACAGAGAATCATGCAGAAAAAAACTTTTTTCCTGGATCTACGCAAAAAAAAGATTTTCTTAGAAGTTTATTTGCTTCAATACAAAACAGATTAACGCAAGGGGATGCTATTGGTTCATCTTTTGTTAGTCAATTAATAGAGTCTATTGCACAAAAACACATGATGTTTGCTTTCTCAGATGCTGCAACTCAAGAATTATTTACAGCAAATAATTTATCATCAGCCCTATGGGATGATCGAGATACACAAGAAAATACTATTAATGACTTTTTAGGGATAAACGAAGCTAATCTAGGAGTTAATAAAGTAAATTACTGGATAAATAGGGAAGTCTCTCAATCAGTTACGGTTGCGCAGGATGGATCTGTAAATGGAGAGGTCACGTTAAAGCTAACAAATACGAGCAAGGGAACCTGGCCAGCAGGGGAGTATAAAAGTTATCTAAGATTTATTTTGCCAAATGGTGCTGTGTTAAATGCCATAACTATTAATGGGCAAAAACAGACAATGGTTCCTGCAATAACAGATTTCTTAGCTTATGAAGCAAAGGGATTTACTCCTCCCGTTGGATTAGAAGTAGAAAAAGCAGAAGAGAATGGGAAAACAATATATGGATTTCTTGTCATGACGCTACCTCTTTCTACGCGAACCGTAACTATTGAATACACCTATGCACAGAAAATCGATATAACAAAACCTGTTTTTGGATATAATTTTGATTTCTTTAAACAACCAGGGACAGAAGTATATCCAATGACTTTCTCGTTGACATATCCTTCTACTTTTAAATTATTAAAAGGACCATCATTTATTCAAGCAGATGAAGCGAATGTTAATTTTGTTTCAAATATTGCAAAAGATATGTCTTTTAGTATGTCTTTTACTAAAAAATAAAACGGAGAAGGTAAAGTACATCATAAAATCCCCAGAGAGCTATTCCAATAAACGCAAGGCCTCCCAAAATTAATATTATTGGAAGTCTAACAATTTTAATTGTCGATTCTGGTGAAGTAAAAAGAGCAATATTTAAAAGCATGTGTCCTAAAAAAACTCCTGTTGCAAACCCAAAAACATTAATAATAGAAAAAAGAGGAATATATCCAGCAAAATCATCTAATCCTAAAATAAAAGGGATAGAGAAGGAGAAGAAAAGTAATTGAAAAAAAGAGTTTAAAGTAATATTTTTTCTATTTGATCGTGGGATAATAAGTTGTGTAATTGGAGAAGCAAGAGTATTGATCTTTTTAAGAATCAAAAATATGGGAGCAATAATTTTTTGTGCATACATAAATGATTTTGCAGCTAGATAATCTTCTAGACTTTCTTCTGCCAATCGGAGTAATACTAATGATGCCAAAATAATCATAACAGCCATAAGTAAAGGAATTTCTTTAAAAAATGTCCAGATTACTAAAATTAATATTGTTCCAAAGGCATTACCTACTGCTGTTCCTATTTCAATTGCTATTCTATTTTTTAACCCTTGGTATTTCCTCATAAGGTTGCCAATAAAAATTGCAAAATCTATTGATGTTTTAAGATAAATAGTTAATCCAACAAGAATATCTGCAATTCGAAGAACTGGAACAATTTTTTCTTTGATTGGAAAATGATTAAGAGAAGTAATGACAAAAAAAAGAATTACAACAAGAATAAAACAAGTAACTGCAGAAAGAATAATAGGAATCAGTTGAATTTTTTTATTTCTTATCATACTTTAAGCAGGCATGAATCATCATTGCAAGTAGTTCTATCTTGCTTTCGCTTTCTCATATTTCGGCCATGTTCTATAAGCAAATAAGTAAGGGTAAACCAATCTTTTTTATCAAAAAGTTTCATTAAATCTTTTTCAATTTTTTCTGGAGTCTTTTCTTTAGTAAGCCCAAGTATTTGTGCCTGTTTTGTTACATGTGTATCTACTGCAATGCCTTCATATATGTGATATGCATTTCCTAGAAACACATTTGCTGTCTTACGACCAACTCCGGGAATTGTTATAAGTTCTGTAATGGTTTTAGGAAGAATTCCTTTGAAGCTTGTAAGTACTTTTTGTGCCGCCGTTTTTACATTTTTTGCTTTGTTATGATAAAAACCAGTTGGTTTTACGTCTTGTTCCAATTCTGTTATTGGGACAGAGGCAAAATTAACAAGTTCAATCATCTCAAAATAGGAAAGAGAAACAATTTTTTCATATTTTTTATATTCATTTTTAAGTTCATCTTTTGTATGAGCATATTTGGGAAAAAGTATACTTGTTACTTCATTCACCTTTTTATCTGTACATTGAGCAGAAAGGATAATAGACACTAATAATTCCCAATTATTGCTCCACTGCAAAATCATTTTTGCGTGTGGATAATGCTTTTTAAGAAGATCAAAAATCTCATAGGCTTTCTGTTTTGTCATAGCGTCAGTATAGCAAAAGAAGATACTTTTAGCGTTTTAATGCTTCAATTCCAGGAAGGGTGCCATTTTCTATAAATTCCAACATCGCGCCCCCACCAGTAGAAATATGAGTAATTTTATCTAAATACTCCTTTTTACTTATTGCTGCCAAAGTATCTCCGCCCCCAACGATAGAAATAGCTTCTTCATTATGGGCAATAGCATAGTAAATAAAATCTGTCCCTTGTTTATAATTTGGATTTTCAAATAATCCAACCGGACCGTTCCAAATAATTGTGCCGGCTTTTGCAATAATTGCACCAAATTTTGCTTGGGTTTCCGGTCCAATATCTAGAATCATTAAGTCAGAAGGAATTTTATCTCCAACTCGCACATCGATTCCGCCTTTTTCTTTATCTTCTGGGTTTCCAATAACTACATCTGTTGGTAAAACAATGGCAGTATTTTTTTGCGCTGCAAAGTAAAGTAGCTTTCTTGCTTCTTGTACCATTTCGTATTCACAGATACTTTTCCCGATTGGATGTCGCTGTGCTCTAAAGAAAACATTTGCTAAACCTCCGCCAAGCAATACATAATCAGCAATTTCTACAAGTTTATGAATTAAGGCAATTTTTGTAGATATTTTTGACCCTCCAATAATTGCGACTAAAGGTTTTTTAGGGTTTTCAATTGCTTTTCCTATCATTTCAATCTCACTTTTAAGTAAAAGTCCGCCGTAGCAGGGTATAAGAGCAGGTACTCCGACAACGGAAGCTGCAGGTCTATGAGAAACTGCAAAAGCATCATTTACATATACATCTGCTAAAGCAGCAAGTTTTTTTGAGAATTCTGGATCATCATTTTTTTCTTCCAAATAAAATCGAATGTTTTCTAAAACAAAAATTTCATCTTCCTTTTGATTTTCAAATGTTTTTTTATCTTCTGTTAAAAAGTCTTCAATAAGTCTAATTTTCATGTGAGGCAAATATTTTTTTAATCTCTCACAAACAATTTTTAAAGAGAGTTTTGGATCACGAGTTTTTGGTCTGTCTAAATGAGAAACAAGAATAATTTTGTTATGATTTTTTAATAAATATTCAATTGTCGGAAGTGATTGAGAGATACGTGCATCATCTGCGATTTTGCTTTTATCTTCGTTTAAGGAAACGTTATAATCAACTCTGAGTAAAACTCTTTTATTTTCTATATTTGCTTCATCAATATATGTTATTTTTCCCATATTATTTTATATAAGTTAAATACTCATCTACATTTTCAGTGCTTCCCATCACAATTGAAGAACGTTGATGAATCGATGTTGGTATTATATCAAGAGGAGAAGTAACATTACTCACTGCTTTACCTCCTGCTTGTTCTGCAAGGAAGGCAAATGGATTTACCTCTAGCATAAGCCGTAATTTGCCTTCTGGCTGCTTTTTATCTGCAGGATAGAGAAATACACCACCCTTTATAAAAGTGCGATGCATATCGGCAACCAAGGACCCTACAAAACGAGCTCGCATACCTTCTTGATCCTTGAGTGCTGTTAAGTACTCTTGCGTGCCTTTATCTAACCTATTGTAATATGCTTCATTTATTGAATAGATTTTGCCTTTTTTTGGCATTTGCATATTTGGGTGAGAAAGTAAAAAGCTTCCAACAGCTGGATCTAAGGTAAATCCATTAACACCATTGCCGAATGTATAGACAAACATAACACTTGAACCATAAATAATATACCCAGCAGCTATTTGATTTTTTCCTGGTTGTAATAAATTATCTCCCTCCTTTTTATAAATAGAAAAGATGGTGCCAATTGGGCAATTGGTATCTATATTTGAAGAGCCATCTAATGGGTCAAAATATACAATATAATTTCCAGCATGTTCTTTTGGTGCAAAAACTGCATTCTCCATTTCTTCTGAGACAACAGCATATACTTCTCCACTTGAAATAAGTGTGTCTACAAGCAGTTTATTGGTAAATTCGTCCAATTTTTGTACTTCTTCCCCAAATGTATTTGTTGTGCCTGTTTTGCCTAGAATGTCTACCAAACCCGATGCTTTTACATGGCTTGCAATAATTTTTGCAGAATTTTCAATTTGAGCCATGAGGTTAGTAAAACTTCCTGTGGCATGCTTTGCGTTTCGTTGTTCTTGGATAATATAATCAGTAAAAGTTGGTACGTATTTATACATATTTTTCAACAACTGCTTTGGTGTTGAATGTATTCAATTTTTCAAATAAAAATTCAAGTTGTTTTTCTAATTGTTCTTTAATTGGTTTTTTCTCTTCATTTGTCAGCATCCAAGCTTGTTTTTTAAACGGTCCAATAGCTTTTTTGCGAGTCTTATAAATATTTTGTTCTTTGGTTAATTTTTCATCCCATTCTGATTGGCAGTTTGCCTCTACCCAAGCATACATCTGATCTTTAAGAGATTGAGGCATTGTATCATAAACAATATTTTGAAATCCTGTTGCCAAATGGATTTCTAATGTTTTAGCATTTGGGAAATGATCAAACAATTCATTTGGCAGAGTTGATGCACCATGTTGGACAACTCCACCAATATGATAAATGTCTCTGGCAACCATGCCAGTTTTTTCTATTACAGAGAAATCAATACTTACTTTTGCGACTGTGCCATCTGGTAGAGGAATGCCTCCGTGACTGCTTCCTGTTTGCACACTTATTTTACTAATTCCTGTCATACCAGAGGGAAGAATCTTGTTATATCCGTCCATGAATGCAGATAATTCTTCTGGAGTACTATTTTTGCCACCGATATGTCCAATTTCAGCACCAACTGAAATAGTTGTTCCTTTAGGTTCTAAAGATCGAATGTATTCGGTTAATTCTGATGTAACTTTATAATTTGTTTGTTGTTGTTCATCCTGGGTTGGTTTTTCTAAATCAACCAAAGTTGAAGCATCAATGTCTATGTTCAAAAAATCTGCTGCAATTGCTTCTTGAATAAGCGATTTAATTTTGTTTGCTTCACCTGTCGGGTCTTCTTTAAATCTTCGTGCACTAAATTGAAAATGATCCCCTTGAATATATACTGGACCTTTGTATCCGGCTTTAACCGCTGCTGCTAAAACAGAAACAGCATATTCATCTGGTCTTTGATCTGTATAGTCAATTTCTGAGCGTGCAATTTCAAAAACTACAGAACCCATGTTGTGTTTGATCATAAGTGAGAAGATTATTTGTGCAGTATCATATGTTAAAAATCTAACATTAATAGCAGGAGTGGTAAAAGTGGTTGGAATTTTTCCTTCACCTATCGCAAAATAAATATTTTTAATAGAAGAGGAGATTGCCCCATATGCTTTTGCAATTTTTCTAATAGTAATTCTAGCCTCTTTTTTAAGTGCTTCATCTTCTGCAAATACAGCAGTGTAAGCGAGCTGGTCAATGAAAGATTGTCGTAATGTATTCCCATCAAGGATTTGTGCGTCAGTTTCGGAAATGGTAACAATATTTTGTAAAGAATCATGTAATTCTGCTACTGAGTGAAACATATTTTATTTTATTCCCTTCTGAAGTCTTGTAATTGCGAGTATATAAGCGGCATCTCTTAGATTTGTACCATATTTTTTTTGCATTGTAAACACTTCATCGGTTACCCGTTGCATTTGTTTTTGCAATTTTTCTAATACTTCTTCTTTTGTCCATTTTAAATTTTTTATATTTTGATACCATTCATAATAAGAAACACAAACTCCGCCTGCATTGGCTAAAATATCTGGAATAACAATTATCCCTTTTTTATCTAAAATCTCATCTGCTTCATGAGTTAGTGGACCATTGGCAAGTTCTAATACAATTTTTGCTTTCACTTTGCCTGCATTTTCAACGGTAATAACATTTTCTAATGCAGCAGGAATTAAAATATCTACAGGAAGCTCCAATAATTCTTGATTTGAAATAGTTTTCCCATATGCCATATCACAAGTATTTCCAACGCAAAAACAATTACTCAACATGCCATGAGTTTTTTTACAAGCATATGTTTTTTCTGGATTTAAGCCCTTTTCTACGTAAATTGCTTCTTTTGAATCAGAAACTGCAACAACTTTAAATCCGTTGTTGGCCAAAAATAAAGCAACATGATAACCAACATTTCCAAATCCTTGTACTGCAACAGTTAATTCTTTTTTCATATCTAATTTCAGCTTTTTTAAAGCATGTAGTAATACATATGCTCCTCCAAATCCTGTTGCTTCTGTTCTCCCTAAAGAGCCTCCATTATCTACAGACTTTCCTGTAATAACAGCAGGTGTTTTTTTGCCAACAATTTTACTGTATTCATCAACAATCCAGTTCATAATTGTTGGATTTGTATTTACATCTGGAGCAGGGACATCGAGTGTTGGTCCAATAACAGGTGCAAGCCGTTGTGCAAAAACTTGGGTTAGTTTTTTTAATTCTGTTTCTGAAAGTTCTTTTGGATTAACCGTAATGCCTCCTTTGCCTCCACCAAAAGGAACATCTACAACGGCACATTTAATGGTCATCCAGAAAGAAAGAGCCTTTACCTCATCCATAGAAACATTTGGATGGTATCGAATGCCACCTTTATATGGGCCTAAAATATTATTGTGTTGCACTCTATATCCGGTAAACGTTTCTACAAATCCATTGTCAAGCTCCACGGGCAAGGAAACAGTGATAATTCGGTCAGGCTCTAAAAGTCGTGCGAGAAGAAGGGAATTTAGGTTTATTTTTTTTGCTATTGATTTGAGTTGTTCTTGAGAACGTGCCCACGGATTGTTCTGCATAGATGAATTTTAGCACACAATGATTCTCTTTACATGACAGTTGAGGAACTTTCTTCTGACAAATATATGGAATACAGAAATTTAATATGAGATATGCTATAATCCCAAAATGGCTTACGAAATATTAGTAATTGATGGCTTTGGAAGCGTACCAGTTTCTGCTCGTCAAAGGACTCAAGAACAAGAAGCAAGATTATTAGAAATAGAAGATGCAGCAGTGAGAGCATACGAACAAGGGAGTAAGGAAGGAATACGAAGAATTGATCCTGGTGAAGGGGTAGTAGATGTAACAACACCAGAAATGGCAGAACAGGGAATAAGAGCGGGAGTCATGGCTCATGAAGACACAACAGGAACGGTAACTATTACTAGAAGGAGAAGCAAAGTTTTGCAGGCTGTAATGGGGGCTTTGCATATGAATCAAGATGGAGGAGATACTCCTCAGGTAGAAACGCACACACTAGCAGCTGCTCCAGGGGTAAGAAGAGTGTTGCTTGGTCCAACGTATCCAACATTTACAGCAACAATTGAAAGGCAAATAGTTAAAACAGGAACAGAACTTCATGTTCAGGCAATAGTTGTGAGAAGAAATGTAGGAAATACTGGATCAGGATCTCGACCGCAAGTTCCAATGGTAAGTACTCCAGTAGGATCTAGATAATCTCTTTGCAATAAAAAAAAATCCTTGTATAATATCCAGGTATTTAAGAATTACTTATGATTAATCAACAGAAAAAATCTGGAAATTCCTCAAAAGACAAAGTAACTATCTGCGTTGTGGGAAGTATAAATATGGATTTGGTTTTACAAATGAATAAATTACCCGTAAGGGGAGAAACCGTAGTTGGAAATACTATTCAACATATTCCAGGAGGAAAAGGAGCAAATCAGGCTGTTGCTGCATCACGATTGGGGGGAAAAGTAAATTTTATTGGAAGAATTGGAACTGATAATTTTGGGACAGAATTATTTAACTTTTTAAAATCAGAAAATCTAAATTTAGAAGGAATTAAAAAATCAAAAACAAATTCGGGGTTAGCAATTGTTGCTGTTGATAGTAGGGGACAAAACTCAATCATTATTTTCCCTGGAAGTAATGGAGATGTAAAACCAAAATCTCTTGTAGAACATACTAATTTAATAGAGGAATCAGATGTTATCGTTGCTCAATATGAAATTCCGATGAAAACTGTTGAGGCATTACTTATAAAAGCAAAACAACTTAACAAAATCACTGTTTTAAATCCTGCACCAGCAAAAATAACCTCAGAAAAAATTTTTTCTCATGTTGATTATTTAATTGTTAACCAAACAGAATTAGCTTTCTTTATGGAAACGGAAAAAATGCTTGAAGATATAGATGAAATTATTATTTTTGCAAAAAAACTTCGAGAAAAAGGACCAAAGAACGTAATTGTAACTCTTGGAGATAGAGGCGCAATTGCAGTAACAGAAAAAGGAGTATTACATAGTAAAACAGTAAAAGTAAATGTTGTTGATACAACGGCCGCAGGAGATTGTTTTGTTGGAGCTTTTGCAACACAGATAGGAAAAGGAATTGCCTTAGAAGAATGCCTTAATTTTGCAAATAAGGCAGCTGCATTAAGCGTACAACGACTTGGCGCAAGTAATTCTTTACCTTATTTAGATGATGTATTGCATATGGATGGAGATTTCCTTGGATCAATCCCTACAGAAGAATAATTTACGATTTTAAATGTAAATCTGACAAAACCTTTTCAATAGCTTCCTTTTTTTGCTTTTGATTTAATTGGAAAAGATTAATTTTATATCCATTTTTGTCTGTTATTGTCCTTCCATATTCCAATCCTTCTTTAATAATTTTTATAGAGGTTTTTTTAAAGGATCCATATTGGAGTAAAGCAAGGACTGTTAATGGATCATTTAATTCAAAATTTCTATTATGAGAAAGTCCGTAGTAATCAAAAAAGTTAAGCATAAGTTTTTTTGCAAATTTGCTAACATGTGTATTATTAGAAAAATTATCAATATCTTTTCTTGGAATAGTGACAGTAGATGTTGTATCCCAACTGACTAAATAAATAGGAATTCCGGATTTAAGTACTACATCTACCGCTTCAGCATCTCCATAAAAATTAAATTCTGCAAATGGTTTTTGTGTTTCTGGATTGATTGGCCCTGTATTTCCCGGTGTATATAAAGATCCTCCCATGATAAACAACCGTTTTACATATTTTTTAATATCTTCTCCTAGAAAAAGGCAGACTTTTGCAAAGTTTGTGCAAGGTCCGGTGATAATGTAATCAACAGGAGCCTCTTTTTTTAGAATATCTGCTAATTCATTAGCAAATTTTTTTTCTGTAAATTTTTTTACATTTTTAAATTTAGAAGGGGATAACTTTACATTACAAATTCCATTTTTGCCTACAAAATCATCTGCAGAATAATGTTTTTCCAATGGGTGTTTATATAAAGAAGTTGAAGATCCCTTAATAACTTTTATATTTTTTTCTCCGGCAAGACTTAATAATCGAGAAGAATTTTGAGTACTGTTTGTAACTGTTGTATTTCCATAACTGGTAACAACATATTTTAAGGGAAGCTTATTTGCAATCGCAACCAAAATTGCCAATGCATCATCTTCTCCTGTATCACAATCTAAAATAATTGTATTTTTATTCATAAATAAATATAGCCTTTATCATATACAAATATTATTTATTTTGGAAGGATCAAATTACACTTGTATTTGACGCAGAATATCAATTACTCCTCTCATTGTTGTATGAGGAGAAATGTATGTTCTTTCATCTGCAGCAGCTGCATCAGTTAACATGCTTCCTCCAACAAAAGCTGTTCTTATATTGTCTGCCTGGACATTATCAGACATACTATTTCCAATCATTAAGATTTTTGTCTCACCTGTATTTGCCATTGCCGATAATGTTTGTCTTTTACTATCTCTAAAATTTCCACCTGGATGAATACCTAAATAGCCATATTCTGGACTAATATCCATACTGCAACCCTCAGGATGTAATTCTTCCCCTAATTGGGTAATAAATGTTGTACTTCCAAAAACACTCACGGTTGCTTCTCTATTTGCACCAAATGCATAATGACCGTTTGTTAAATCAATTTGTTCTCCTCCAAACTCTGGAGCAATTGCATCGGGTAATCTTTGCAGTCTATGTTGTTGTGCAATATCAATAACTCTTGCAATAAGTCTCTCACTATCTGGTACTTCTCCCAGAACAACACGTGTAGTCCCAAATGATACCACTGCGCCATTTTCAGCAATAATGGGACCACTTAATCCAAGCCTTGCTGCAAATTGCTGTAACTGAGGCAGAGGAGAATCTGAGCATAATCCGATTGCAATACCACTTTGCGTCAGTCTTGAAACTTCTGTTTGAAAATCTCTTAAATCTGCTGGGGGAATAGAACCATCTTGTGAGTCCTCAGGAATGAGTGTTCCATTTACATCTAAAAAGATCATTTTTTTGGGTAAATGAAGTTCTTGTAGGGCACTTTGTAATTCAGCTTCATGCCTCATAATTGTTGGTTGAGAAGAAATAGGCTCAACTCTCCCTCTCCTTAGAAAAGGAACTACATGTCCAAGAGCTGCCAAGATGGCAGGTTTTCTATCTGGTTGATGAGGTCTTGCCCCACCACCAAGTTCGGAAATGACGACAGCCATGCTAATATAGGATTATAAAGTGTGTCTATAAGAAAATCTGGACAGAGAAACAATTTATATCTGACAATATCCTGACAAAATGCTGATTTAGATATAAAATTTGTAAGAAATCGCAAATAATACTAACTTGGGTATTGCTTTTTTTGTAATTTTTATTAAAATACTATAACGTTATATGGCAAGAGTTGAAAGAGTCGTTACACCAAATATTGAACAAGCAAGGCAAGGCATAACAGCAGAAATTCCATTAACTGCTGAATTCACCTACATTATGAGGAAGGATACTGCCTATGCCATGGATCCTATTGCAGAAAAATTAGCTGCACAATCAGGAGTAGATTCTATAGCCGCACGAGATACACTACGTGCTTCTTATGAGAGGTTTTTTGGAAGATTAACAGGTGCTTTATTGTCTGCATATGGAAGTAAATATGAAGGAGATATAGAAATTCATGTTTTTGAGCCGGGTGGTTTAGAACAAGGAATAGATCAAATTGCAGCAGGAAGGCCAATTGTTACCTTAGATCCTTTGTCTCCTGGAGAACATGGACAATATCATCATTTACAAATTTCTAGAAGTTATAGGGTTGGAGGACAACATATTATTAGAGAAGGAGCTCGCCCTGGAGCTGCTCATACTGTTGAAGAAACCGCAACACAAATTGCCGAAGAGTTACATGGTCTTCCTGCAGTTTTAACAGATGATGATATTTTTTCTGGTGGAAGTACAAAACGAGCATATATAGTATTGCAAAAAGCAGGAGTTAATGTTGCAACAATTGCAGCGGGGATACAAGTTGGAGAAGCAGCAGTGCTTCAAGATTTACCGGCTGAGTTAAAACCAGCAGTAAGATATTCATGGGGTAAAGAAGGAGATATTTTTGACCATGCAGATTTAGGAGATCCAAGAGACTTTTTAGTCGGAGCGAGTGGTCTTGTTGTAGAAATTCCGGGAGCAGATAGAAGAGGGGGAGATAGAGCAAAAGGAAGAGCACCATATGTATTGCCATTTGTAAGTAGTAGTGCAAGATTAGGAATTCCACAAGAAAGAGAAAGAGAATTCTCATTACAAGTTTTACAATTAAATTTACAATTTTTCCAAGAAGTAGAAGCACAATTAGGACATCCAATTTTACTTAACCAAATGGATCCTCATTTTGCAATTTTGATGACTGAATATTACGGTCTTCCTCCAGAAACGCCAATGACAGAGGTTATAAAATGGTCAGTTGATAATTTTGATCAAATTTGGAATAAAACAACAGTTGATGCAGCAGAAGCATATCAAGATTTAAACTAATAATTTATGCCAGCACGACAAGTAGAACATAGACAAACTCGATTATTTTATCTTCCAGATACAGTACGTCCATTTCATGGAGGTTTTCTTACAAAAGTTAGAGAGAGGATAGGCAGTGCATTAGAAATGGTTCCATTAGGAGCAAAAAGACCAAGAAGTGGAGATTTATTTCCAAATGGTCCAGTTGCACCTGAATATGCAGATAGCAATGCTATTTTTATTGGTTCATTTGGAGGTCTTCAAGAATCTTTACGTTCTGATAGCAGAATGGCATTATTTATGCTTACAAATGCTGACGCAGGTTTAAACGGGAGAACAATGCTTATCGCTCCTTATTTTGAAGCACGAGATGATAGACCATTGGAAAGATCAAAATTAGAATTTGATGCAAGACTTTTAAGAGCAGCAACAGAAGATCATCCGTTAGCTGTTATTGCTCTTTGGGAGCCTCATAGTCCTGCATTACCTGCAAGACTTCGAGAATTATACGCAAGACCTGAAGATCAACCAGAGGTAGCAACATTAACAGCAGCTCCTTTATTTGCAGATAGGTTAAAAGAATTAGGGGCTGTACATGCTAAAACAATTGTATTGTCTCCTGACTTAGGATCTTTAGAAAGGGCATATGTTTTAGCAAGAGAATTAAATAGA
>DASVYQ010000052.1:0-3097 GCA_036392095.1 Patescibacteria group bacterium | reverse complement strand
AATGGTATATACGAAATAATGCAGTATAGACTCTTCCACAAGTTGATTGGGTAGCAAATGGGGATTTAGAAGAAATTAAAAAGCGAGCAAAATGGACTGAACAAAATAGACACCTCTTTGAATAAATAGGTTCGAGTCTATGCAGCAGAAGCTCGTGAACGATATTAGAATTTTTTATCTACAAAGTGGTGTTTTTGTATTCCAACAGTTGTTTAATTTTTGATAAAATATTCATGTAATGATTAAAGCTATTATTTTAGATGTCGACGGTATCATCATCGGTGAAAAAATTGGCTATAATTCGCCTCATCCGCATTCAGACGTAATCGCTGCGTTAAAAAAAGTAAGAGAGAAGGGTACTGCAGTCTGTCTTTGTACCGCGAAGCCACACTATTCAATTACAGAGGAAATAAATCGGCCAAATTTACATAATCCACACATCGCAGATGCTGGAGCGGTTATCATTGATCCGATCGATAATATTATCATTGAAAAGTATGTTTTGGATAAAGCTTTGGTAAAACATATAATGCAAGCATTAAAAGATGCGAATGTCTATACAGAATTTTATACTGTTGATGATTACTTCATTCAAAAGGAACAGGCGGCAGAAATAACAAAAATACATACTCATATTCTTCAAAGAGAACCAGTTTTTCTTAATGATATTGTTGCGGAAAGTGAAAAATACGATGTTACCAAGATCATGCCAATTGCAATTGATAATGAGGATAAAAAGCACGTTTCAGAGATACTAAAGCGATTCGTAACAAAGGCATCGATTAGTTGGGGAGTGCATCCGGTCGCGTTGCCGTTGCGATTTTGCATTGTTACCGCACCTGGTAGCTCAAAAAAAGAAGGCGCAGAAGCGATCGTTAAAAGTTTGGGAATTTCATTTGATGAAGTTCTAGGAATCGGTGACAGTACAAGCGATTGGAATTTTATCAAACTATGCGGTTACGGTGCCACACTTGCCAATGGGACGGAAGAATTAAAAGAGAACCTGAAATTTAAAGGAGAAGGAAAATACTTTGTTAGTAAGGGCTCAGTAGATGAAAACGGTATTCTCGAAATTATCAAATATTTTTCCTTGTAATTTTCGATACTATAGTTCTAACCTGATCAGTTAGAGTATATTTAATATGTTTTTTGAGGCTAAAATTTCAGTAGAGGCTAAGAAACTTGTTAGAGCTAATATTTCAATAATGGGTTTTTAAGTGAATAAAAAGATATCCAGAAAACCCAAAGTTGCAAAATAAGCCAAGAGCCTGCTTCATATACAAAAATGAGATTACTTTGTTTGGGAGTTACAAGAAATCCTACAAAAAGTATTAAACTTCCTATAAGCATAATCATTGTACCCCGATAGACAACACGATCCTTTACTTTATGTGCCATTATATATAAACCGATTATGAGCAGTATTGCTGATATCATTCCTAACGTACTATGAATAAGATCGCTCGTAGGGTTATTGGGATTAAATGGGAACAATGCCAAGCCAATGAAGAAAAGCATTGATATCCCGAGTATTTTAAGCGGTACAGGATAGTGCTTGTGAAGATGATATTTTATAAATATCCAGAAAAATATTCCGGCGAGTGTATAACAGATGTTAAAAACAAGTCGTGTTTGGGGTAAATAAGCAAAATAGCTGATCGGATAGTGTCCACCAACGTAAGCAGGCATTTTGGTGTAGTAGAAAAGTAATGCAAGCCATTCGACACAGACTGTTGCAATTCCGGCATATTTGGCAAATGACTCAACGTAGTTTTTGATCATTTATTTATTATACATGAGGATTGATAAAACAGGTTAGAGTCCTTGTAGCAGGGGCTAAGTAACTTTGTTGGAACCTATTTTTACAACTTTTCTTAGATACTTAATTTAGTTTCTCCTTCTGCAAAGTCATGCAGGAGTGCTCCTAAAAGTGTCTGATACGGAATATTTTTCAACTTTGCCTTTGCTTTAATTTTTATCAAATCAAGCTGATTAATTCTTAAGGTAACAGGTTTAGAATTGTGTAATTCTAGGTATCGAGATGCTGCTTCTTCAAGCATAATTTTTGTTTTATCTAAATTAGAATCTCTTTCAAATTTACCTTTTTCCAACGCCTCTTCAAGAAGTTTTTCTTCGTCATCTAATACGAGATTTATAAAAGGATTATTGTTCTTTTGCTTTTTCATTTTTCCCTCCTTTCCTATATAGTTTCATTAATATTCTGCTCGGATAGATTGTTTTTAAAAATATTTCTTGTTTTTCTACATTAATAATGTAAGGTACTGCATAAATATATTCCTTTATTTGAATTACATATAATCGTTGATGAGGATGTTTTTTGCTTGGGTGAGTGATATTGTCTAATGTTTTCTTCTCCTTGATATAAATTAAAACATCTTCAAAACTAATATTTCTCGTGGCTTTTAATAATTGATTCTTTTCCTCATTAAACTTAATGGTAAAAACCATATACAAAGAATAACAGATTGTACATTAATTGTCAATACACTAGGGGCTGAGCAACTTTGATGGAACGTATTTTTATGAAAGGAATTTTATATGACATTAATGTTAAATGCATTGAGTACCAGTTTTAGTACTGTAATGAATATAATAATAACAAGTAAACCTCGAACAAATGTATCACCTTTTTTCAAAGCAATTCCAATACCAATCCAACTTCCGATTGCGAATCCAGCTCCAAGAATTGCTCCATAAAGATAATTAATTAATCCATGTTGTGCAAATACAATCATGGCAACACCTGACATGAAAACTCCAATGACACGACTTATAGCAGCGCTTTCAAGAAAGGTAAATCCGAAAAATACTAAGAGGATAACACTAAGTGCTCCAAATCCCGGTCCAAAAAATCCTCCCCAAATACCAAGGATAAAAGTAGTAAGACTAAGGGATATATAATGTTTCCGTGTTAATGTATGTTCTTTTATGCCAAGTTTATTTTTATTTTTGATAAACAAAAAAATGGCTACCAATAAAATAGCAACAATAATATTGAGATATTTTTCATTAATTGCAATGATTAGATTGACTCCAATAATAGATCCTAATCCGGCAATTATTCCGAGTGGTATTG
>DASVYQ010000051.1:0-20448 GCA_036392095.1 Patescibacteria group bacterium | reverse complement strand
TTATTTTTCTTTAAGTCATTATTAACTTTTATACATTCATCATAATAATCTGCAATCCACCTTTCACGAGTTAATAATTCCGCACTGTATTCATTCAATCCATACTCTTTTACAAATCTAGCTTTTTTAGCATCTGGTAATTCTGGCAACGTTGCACGAAGAGCATCCATTTGCTCTTTTGTCCATTCAATTGGCGGAATATCTGGTTCTGGGAAATATCTATAATCTGCTGCTTCTTCTTTAGACCTTTGACTAACAGTTTTACTTCCAGCCTCAACAAATCCGCGTGTTTCCTGTGCTGGAATTTCTCCTTTTTCTAAAATTTCTGTTTGTCTTTTTATTTCGTATTCTATTGCCTTTTCTACAAAACTAAATGAGTTAATATTTTTTACTTCTACCTTGTATTTTGGCAATGCTTTTTCTCCTGTAAGTCTTAGAGAAATATTTGGCTCTAAGCGCATTTCTCCTTTTTCCATGTCTGCATTTGCAACATCTAAATAACGTACAATTTGCTGTAATTTTTGCAAGTATTCTTTAACTTCTTTTGCGTTTTCAAAATCCGGCTCGGTAACAATTTCAACTAAAGGAACACCACTTCTGTTAAAATCTATTAAACTAACAGATTCTCCATTTACAAAATCATGAACTAATTTTCCGGTGTCTTCTTCCATATGAGCACGAGTTATCCCAATTTTTTTACCACTACTTAACGTAATTGATCCATTAACTGCAAATGGCTGATCAAACTGACTTATCTGATATCCTTTAGCTAAATCTGGGTAGAAGTAATTCTTGCGATCGAACTTTGAGAAAAGAGGTGTCTCACAACCCAATGCCATACCAATTTGCACACACCACTCAATTGCTTTTCTATTTGGAACAGGAAGAGCACCAGGAAGACCCAAACAAACAGGGCATGTGTGTGTGTTTGGTTTTTCTCCAAAATAACTTGCAGAACATCCACAAAACATTTTTGATTTTGTTTTTAGTTCTACGTGTACTTCAAGTCCAATTACTGGTGTATATTTACTCATGTTATTTTTCATTTGGCATTTTTTTATGCCAATCTGTAACCATTTGATATGCATTTCCAATTTGTAATAATTCTTTTTCTGCAAATTTTTTACCCATTAACTGCATACCAACAGGAATATTATTTTCTGTAAACCCGGCCGGAATTGCTAAAGATGGAATTCCAACCAAATTTACGGTAACTGTATATAAATCTTCTAACAAATTTTGTAATGGGTCATTAATTAATTCTCCAATTTTTCTTGGAAGTCCTGGAATAACTGGAGAAAGTAATACATCACATTCTGTGAATGCATTGTCAAATTCAGAAATTAATACTGTTCTGGCTTTTTGTGCTTTTTTATATAACTTATCTGCATATCCCGCAGAAAGTGCATAGGTTCCAATCATAATTCTTCGCATTGTTTCCTCAGAAAAATTATCGCGGGTATTACCATAGCGAATGCCGTCGAATCGTGCAAGATTGGAACTCGTTTCTGACATGGCAATTAAGTAATAAATAGAAACACCATATTTTAAAAATGGAATACTTACATCTACTAATTCTGCTCCTAAATCTTCGTATTGTTTAGCAGCTTTCATAATAATTTCTTTTGCAACTGGGTCTAAGCCTTGTGCAAAAAATTCTTTTGGCATACCAATTCTTTTACCCTTTATACTTTTTTCTAAATCTTGTGCATATGCATCAACCATTCTGTGAGAACTTGTACCATCGTGTACGTCTACTCCTGCTATTTGTTCTAAAATTATTGCCAGATCTTCGACACTTTTTGCCATTGGACCAACACTATCTAATGAAGATGCATACGCAATTGCACCATATCGAGAAACTCTACCATAGGTTACTTTAAGACCAGAAATATTACACATAGAGGCCGGATTTCTAATAGATCCCCCGGTATCTTCACCAATTGCAAAAGATGTCATTCTGGTTGCAATAGAAACAGCACTTCCTCCAGATGAACCCCCTGCAATTCGAGAATTATCCCAGGGATTTTTAGCTGGAGTGTAATTAGTATTTTCTGTAGATCCACCATGTCCCCATGCATCCATGTTGTTTTTGCCAATTAAAATTGCGCCGGTTTCTTGCAGTTTTTTATACACGGTTGCACTATATTGAGGAATATAATCATCTAAAACTTTACTTGCAGAAGTTGTTCTAATTCCTTTTGTAACATATGCGTCTTTTAAAGAAAACGGAATGCCATGCAAAATATTAGAAGAAGAAGTTCTTGTTTTGTCTTTTTCTGCGGCTTCTTTTAAGATATCTGTCTTTTCTCTAACCGTAATAAAACTATGCAGATTAGTATCTAATTTTTCAATTTGTGCTATTGCTTCATTTACTAAATCAACAGATGTAAATTCTTTACTTTGCAATCCTTTAGCTAATTCTTTAATTGATTTATTTAACAACATTATTTTTTCCCTCCAAAAACATTTGGTACAACAAAAAATCCTTTATAGGTTTGTTTGGCATTTTTTAATGCTTCTTCTTGAGATAACGATTCTCTAACTTCGTCTTCTCGTAAAACATTTTTTTCTTCAGTTACTCTTGTTGTCTCTGGAATGCTATCTACATCTAAGTTTTTTACTTCATCCATGTATTCAACAACTCCGGGAATACTTTCTTCCAAATCCTTTAACTGTTTATCAGAAAGAGTTAGATTTGCGAGTTTTGCCAAAGCTGAAACGTTGATTTTCATATGTTCATTATAAGGCTAAACAAAACTTGTGACAAGAAAGAGGATTAGCCAACAACTATATCTTGTTCTGACAGTTGTCTAGATGCTGCATATTTATTAAACAATTCTCCTGTTTCGTATTCATTTAAATCACTGTGAACTGCTCTAATTGCCAAAGCTCGTGCAATATTTTTGTTTAATTTATTTGCAGAAATAATTTTTTTACCGCTTTTTCGCAATTCATGAGCATTAACCGTTAACAAGCTCGCTCCATATCGTTGATTTACATCTGCAATAAGACATCTACTTGCCAAAATAATAAGTTTTCCTTTTTCTGCTGCTTTAATGCAAGCATACTTTATAGGATCACTTACATTTCCAAATGCATGACCTGCAACAACAACTGCTTTAAATTCTGGATTCATAATTGCTTTCATATCTTCATCTAATGCATTTTGTTCACCAATATCTACAATATGTACTTTGTTCATTGCTTCAAACAAAGAATCTGCGGTTACTTTATTAATTACGTGATTAGAAGGAACAGATGCATATTTTCTTAATTTTCTCTCTGATATATTTTTTAGCATATCTTCAACTTTTTCAGCTCTAAGATGAGGAGAGTAAAAGGTAGAAAAATTGTCTAAGATTCGTGATTCAAGAGGTGAAATTTTTACTAAATCACTTGCTTTAAAAACATAATTTGCAAAAACCCAATATGCTCCGGGCAATAAATTTGCCTGTGCAATAGTAAACATATCGGCAAAGTTTTGTGGGGCATCTGAGTTTTCTTCTCTATGAGATCTATTTGCGCCGGAAAAAACAAATGCAGGAAGCTGAGTATCAAAAGAATATGCATCTAGAATTGGCAAGACAGCAATATCTGCTGTATCTGTTCCATGACCACCGGTAATTGCAACTTGTGGATTTTTATTGGCAAATTGCAATAAATATGCAGCAAATGGAGCAATAAGACTATCTCTCATATGAGAACTGTCACCTGAAAACAGAGAATAAAATTTTCCTTTTCCAATTTCTGAAACATTTGGAACAAAATTCATGTGAGAAGGAATATCTACACTTGTTTTTCCTTCAATTGAAATAATTTTTTCAATTTTTTGAGTTAATTTCTTTTCTAATGCAGTATAGTCTTTTGCATCTCCAAAATATCCTAATTCTTCTTCTAATTCTGAGAGCATTAAGTCATCTAATGTTCCCATACCATAAAGGGTATTGTTTTTAATAATCATGTCCCAGGTGCCACCCAATTTGAAAAATACTAAATCTTTCATGATCAGATTATAATCCTGCGCTATCCCTAACGCAAGGATAATAAAATTACTTTAAAATCCTTTGCAAAATAGCTTGTTTTGCTTTTTGTGAAATAGTATCGTCTAATGGAGAAAGAGCAATACTTTGTTTATATTTTTTCTCTAATGCTTTTTGAATTAACCAATCTGCAATTTCGGGATTTTTAGGCAAAATCGGACCATGAGAATAGGTACCAATGCTATTTTTATATACTGATCCTTCTGTTCCATCTTCTCCATTATTCCCAAACCCCTTGATTACTCTTCCAAGCGGGCTTACTCCCATACCTAAATAGGTTCTCCCACCATGATTTTCAAAACCTACCATTGCCTTTTCTATACCTAAAAGACCTGAGGCATCAAATGCCATATTGCCAATAAGTCGCGGGAAATTATTTCCTGGATTTTCTGTGTACAAATCAAAAATTCCTAAACCGTCAATTATTGTGCCGTCTGCTTCTTTATAATATTTGCCTAAAAATTGAAATGCTCCGCAAATATATACTCCCGGCACACCACTTTCTATTAAAGAAGAAAGAGTTTTTTTCTTTTTTACTAGATCCTTGGAAACAATAGTTTGCTGGCTGTCTTGTGCACCACCCATTAATAAAAGATCACAAGAAGCTAATTCTTTTTCTGTTGTTTGTAAACCAACAAGAAGCACCTTTACATTTATATCTCGTAATTCACAGCGTTTTTGCAAGCAAATTACATTTCCTCTATCTCCGTAAATACTCATAAGTTCTGGGTATAACCACCCAATTGTTATTGTTTGTTTTTTCATAATATTTTTTTTCCGGTAATTACTTTTCTTACATCAAGCATTGCAGAATATGTTGGTAAAATATAGAGAGTTTCTTTTTCCGGTAAATTTTCTAACGCATTCCAGAAGCAATCAGAAAGACTTTCAAAAGAATAAACATCTTTGTTTCTTCCTGCATACCACACCCGAAGTTCCATGTCATACACTCTATCTCCTGCAATAAAAATTGATGAAAATTGTGGTAAGAATTTTTCTATATCTATATCCCAAATCCAACTTACATCTCTTCCATCCGGAATTCTGTCGTTAAGAATAAATAAAACATGCTTTGCATGCATATCTGCAATTGTCTTTATTGTTTGATTAAAACTAGCAGGATTTTTTGCTAAAAAGATTTGTACTGTTTTACCATTAATAGTAATTTTTTCTTGTCTTCCAAAAGCAGGAGTAACTGTTGCGATTGCGTCTTGAACTAAGTTTTCTGGAATACCTAATTGTTTTACAGCTAAAACTGCGGCTAACGTATTATATTTATTATATGAGCCAGGCAATGGGTACATTGTGTTAACTAGAGTTATCTGTGGCCTTTTTAATTTACAAAACGTACAACTCCAAACTCCTAAATGTGAATAATATATTTTTTTATATTCCAACCTGTTATGGCAATTTGGACAATAGATTGAATCTGATGCATGTTGTAAATGACTTGCTGTTTCGCCTTTTTCTTCAAGTCCAAAATATACTGTTTTTGCATGCAGTTTTTCACCTAAAAATGCGACTTGCGGATCATCTGCATTTAAAACAAGTGTCGTATTCTCAGAAAGAAAAGAAAATGCTTTTTTCCATTTCTTAGCAATAGAGTCTAATTCTCCGTATCTGTCCAGCTGATCTCTAAACAAATTAAGTGCAATAACAACTGTTGGTTTTGTTTGCTCTAACACAAGAGGTAATGTATTTTCATCAATTTCAAAAACAGCAGCATCTTTGGTTATTTTCCCAAACAGATTGGCTGATTCAACAAAGCTTGAAGCAACCCCATTTAATAAATTAGCTCCTGATTTATTTTGCATTACAGATTTACCGTTTTTTTCTAATACTGTTGCTATCATTTTGCTTGTTGTTGTTTTACCGTTGGTTCCTGCAATAAGAATAATTTTAAGATGAGGATTTTTTTTAGAAAGTTCTGAAATAAAATATGGATTTACAGAGAGTGCAATATGTCCTGGCCAAGTGGATCCACTCCCCTTACCTAACAATCGGCTAATATTCATTACCAACTTGCCTAAGAAAATAAGTAAGGTATTCATTGTTTACATTGAGCGAAGTATTCTAATTCTGTCTTCAATAGGCGGATGTGTATCAAACAAAGAAGAAAACCACGTTGTTGCAGATTTTCCTTTAAATGGATTTTCTATAAACAGATGTGCTGTTGCGTTACTTGCTCCCATTAACGGCCTACTGTCCTTTGCAATCTTTTCTAATGCATTTGCCAAACCTGCAGGATAACGAGTTAAGAGTGCGCCCGATGCATCTGCCAAATATTCACGCTTTCTGGATACTGCAAGTTGAATGAGCGTTGCTACAACCGGAGAAAGAATTGCAAAAATAATCCCAATAACCAAAAATATTGCCTGGGCATTATTATCTTCTCTATCGTCTCTTCTAAATCCTCCCCACCACATATTATTCATAAACATATTAGCCAAAATTGCCACAAATCCGACCAAAATAGCTACAATTCCCATAAGTCTTGTATCATAATTTTTAACATGGCTCATCTCGTGGGCAATCACTCCTTCTAATTCGCTTTTGTTAAGTAATTGAAGGATACCGCTTGTAACACAAATAACCGCATGCTTTGGATCTCTTCCTGTTGCAAAAGCATTGGCAGCCGGCTGTTGCATAATATAAATTTTTGGCATGGGAATTCCTTCTCCAATTGCCAAGTTTTCAACAATACGGAAAAGCTCTGGATTATCTTGTTTTTCTATGGGTTTTGCTCCTACCGTTGCCAAAACTAATTTATCAGAATAATAATATGAACCAAAGCTCATAATACCTGCCAATATAAGTGCAAAACCAGCATAGGAAAGTCCATAGCCGCTTGCCTTACCAAACACAAAACCAAGTGTTGTAATAAATACAACAAACAAAATCATAATAAGCCATGTTTTCCATGTATTACTACTGATTGCAGAATAAATATTCATATCAATATAAATGTCATTTTAAAGTACCTTACACAAAATCCGCCACGCCAAGTTAAACTTGGCTGCTTGAAATGACAAAAAATATTATTAAAAACTCACTTTTACAGTTTTTTTCTCTTCTTCAGTTGCAGCAAAGAATTCAGCTGGTTTGAATCCAAGCATGTTTCCAAAAATCATGGTTGGGAAAACACTAAGCTTTGTATTAAAATCCATTACTGTACTATTATAAAACTGTCTTGCGTATGCAATTTTATTTTCTGTATCAGATAATTCTTCTTGAAGTTCTTTAAAGTTCTCGTTTGCTCTTAATGTTGGATAATTTTCTGCTACTGCAAACAAAGACTTTAGTGTTCCGGCCAATTGATTATTCGCTTTGGCTTTTTCTTCTGCACCATTTGCTTTTATAAGAGAAGTTCTGGCTTTTGTAAGCTCTTCTAATACTTGCTTTTCGTGCTTTGCATAACCTTTTACAGTTTCAACTAAATTTGGGATTAAATCTGTTCTTCGTTTTAATTGAACATCTATTTGAGAGAAAGCTTCTTGAACTCTTACTTTTGCAGTAATTAAACTGTTGTAAGACATCCAGATTAAAAGAAGAATTATCCCGATTATTACAAAAATCCAAATCATATTTGTGTCACCTCCTTGGAAGGGAATTATTTTTTAAGCCATTGGACAAATTCATTATACTCCAATGTATTTAAAATATCATTTTTTGTAGCCCATCCACGTCTTGCATTCCAAACGCCATACTGCATCATATCCATGCGAGTTAAATCATGGCTGTCTGTATCTATAACCATTTTGACACCCTTTTCTACTGCCATTCTGATAATACTATCAGGCAAATCCATTCGCTCAGGAGAAGCATTAATTTCTAGAGCTTTATGATTTTCTACACAAAAATTAAAAATTTTTTCAAAGTCCAATTCAAATCCGGGACGCTCATTCAACATTCGACCTGTTGGATGGGCTAAGATTTTAGCCTTGGGATTTGATAAACCCTTTAAAACCCGTTTGGTCATTTCATCTTTTTTCATACCAAATGAGCTATGAATTGATACTATTGTTGCATCTAAATACTGGAAGCTTTCTTCATTGATAGCTAATTCCCCGCTTGGCAGAATATCAGTTTCGAGTAAATTTATTATATGTATATATTTTTTACTCTCTTTTAATTTCTGGATGTGTTCGTATCTTTTTCGTAAAACTGTGTTCATTTGTTCCTTGGTATGCTTGGAAACACTTGGGTTATGTTCAGAGAATCCAAGATAGGAATATCCCAATTCTTTAGCTTTTTTAAGCATTTCTTCCATAGTGGCAACACCCAAATCATGGCTTGGTTCAATTGGATAACTAGAATGAATATGCAAATCTCCCTTTATGTCTTTTACCTCAACAAGTTTTGGAAGTTTGTGTTTTTGGGCAAGTTCTATCTCTCCAGTATCTTCTCGCATTTCTGGAGGAATCCATTCCATACCAATAGCGCTATAAAAATCTTCTTCTGTTTTATACAGCGTTCGCTTCTCTTGTCCGACTTTTTTTATACCGTATTCTGAGAGCGACAATCCCTTTTTAAGAGCAATATCTCGTAAATGCACGTTATGGTGCTTACTACCGGTAAAATGTTGCAGAAGAGATCCAAATGCGTCTGGGGGTTGTGTCATAAGATCTACCTGATGTCCTCCACTGGTTAAAATAGAAGCAGTATTTGGGCCTTTTTCTATAATTCTTTCTTTATATGGGTATGAAACAAAGTGTTCTATAGCTTTTGCAGGCTCTGTAGTACTTACCGCAATATCCAAATCGCCAACCGTTGCTACTTTTCTTCTTAGACTTCCCAACGGATACGCTTCTTTAATACTCGCGTCTTTTTTAAGATATTCTAGTAATTTTTCTGCCAATTCATTGGCAAAGGGTAAAAGCATTCTGGTAGTTTTTCCTGCTCCTTTCTTAAATTCATCAAAAGCACGCATTATATCTGACTGGGATTTTTCTCCAAAACCTTCTAAAGGCGCAATTTTGCCGCTTTCTGCTAATTTGTGTAAATCTGCAATAACCGTTTTTGGATTTTTAAGATCAAATTCTTTAACTAATTTATATGCTTTTTTGGGACCAAATGAGGGAACATCTAGCAAAGGGAACATGGCCTCAGGCACATTTTTTAAAACTGCATCAAAATGCTTTACATGGCCAGTTTTTATAAGTTCTTCTAAATGTTGTTTTATTGATGTTCCAACACCAGGAAGTTCATCCAGTTTATTTTCCCTAAGTAAATCTGCAACTTGAGCTGTTGTATGCTCAATTGTGTCTGCTGCTTTTTGATAGGCAACTATCTGAAAATAATGTTTTTTTTCGTTTATTACACTATAAGCGGCAGCGACATTGCGAAGAAGTTTTGCTATTTCCAGGTTGGTCATTATTCACAGAATAACAAAGCATTGCCGCGAATGCAATAATTTGATACAATTTTAAGACCAAAACATGGTGTTTTGGGGTGGTAGCTCAGTTGGTTAGAGCGCTTCCCTGTCACGGAAGAGGTCGCGGGTTCGAGCCCCGTTCACCCCGCAAAATAGATAAATATCTGCCAGCTGCCCCGTTACTTGATAGGTTATAGTATAATAATAGAAGCTTATGCCAAGAAAACGAAAAAAACTTTCTAAAACTGTCCTTGCACAAAAACAAACAAGAAAAACTTCAAAAAGAATTTCTAGACGAATTCGTGTTTTGCAAAAAAGAACTACTTCTCAAACAAAATCTTCAAAATGGTTTAAATGGGGAGAATCTTATACAAGCCTACTTTTGGGAATTGTTGTTGTGATTATAGGAATATTATTTATTGCTTCACTAGCCAAAGGGAAACACACGCAAGAAGTTACATCAACAAGCACTACTGCAACTCCAACCATAGAACAGCCAACAGCAGCTCCATCACAAGAAATGTATCAAGTTGCTGCAGGAGATAGCTTATGGAGTATTTCTGAAAAAGTATATAAATCAGGCTTTGAATGGGTAAAAATTGCCCAGGCAAATCAGTTAACAAATCCAGGAAGTATAGATATTGGTCAAAAACTTATTATTCCTACAGAAGCTCCAACTGTTACACCAACTCCGACTATTGCTCAACTTCCAACAATCTCACCTGCTGCACCAACGGTAAATCCACGAGCAATTACGGGAGAAACATATACTATACAAAAAGGTGATAATTTATGGGATATTGCTGTAAGAGCCTATGCAGATGGATACAAATGGGTTGATATTGCCCATGCAAATGGGCTCACCAATCCTAACCTTATCTTCTCGGGAAATACGCTTATTATTCCCAGATAGTAATAATTATCACTGAATTTATCTCTTTTTTTATTCATTCTCTTAATATATGACTCATGAAGATTTTTATAATCTGCTTTCAAGTCATAATGTTGCCGTTGTTTCTATAATTACTCCTGAAAATACTCCTTATGGGGCATGCCTTTATTACATTATTGACCATAATCTTAATTTCTTCTTTTTAACAAAATTCAACACAAAAAAAGCAGAATATCTACAAAAGAACAACAATGTTGCACTTACAATTGTAGACCCAATCGCACATATAACATTCCAAGCTCAAGGAAAAGTAGAATCGGTTGAAGATCCAGAAATGCATGTATATATTATGAGACGTATTTCTGAACTTGTGTCCAAAGACAAAGGACCAGCTCAAACTCCCTCGTCTAAAATGCCGACAGATGGTGCATTTGTATTTAAAGTAACTCCAAATTGGCTAAGATATGGAGATTTTACAAAGAGTATTCCTGAAGAAATTTTTACCCAGATTATCCCAGAACCTACTCAAGAAAAAGTCTAGATTGAGGATTACTGCAACTTCAATTATAATCATCTCACGCGGGCGTGGTGTATCGGTTACACGTTTCCTTCCCAAGGAAAAGATGGCGGGTTCAATTCCCGTCGCCCGCTCACATTCTTAATAGGAAACAACACTGGATAGAAAAAGACTCATACGATTTACTCAATAATTTGTTCATCAAGAAGAGACAATATTTTTAGGATTACCAGATAAAAAGGAGGAAATATTATCTTCTGTAACCTGGAGAATTTCTTGTAAAGATTCCTTGCTGTTAAAGGCATTATGCGGGGTAATAATGACTTCTTTTCTTGTTAGAAGCATATGATTCATAAGCTGTGTTTTTAAATCGCATGTCTGCAAAAATTCTTTGGTTAATAACTCGCGCTCTTCGCGAATATTACATTCCTCTTCTAACACATCCAGTCCTACACCAGCCAAAATCCCTTCTTGAATCCCCTGCAAAATTGCTTCTGTTTCTACAATTCCTCCTCTAGCAGTATTAATAAGAATTGAGCCTTTTTTAAACTGATTAATATTGCCTTTATTAATCATGTGCTTTGTTTCTTCTGTTTCTGGAACGTGAATACTTACTACGTCTGCTGTTTGCAATAATTCTGGTAATTGTACAAATGTTACTCCCATGCTTTCTAGATTTGGCTCAGCATGATGAGAATACGCAACAACATGCATGCCAAACCCTTTGGCTATTTGGACCATGGTTGAGCCAATTTTTCCGGTACCAATTATTCCCAATGTTTTGCCGTATAACTCAAATCCAGTTAGATTTGCGGTACTAAAATCACCTTTTTTTGCTTGTTCTATGGATGCAAGGAGGTTTTTTGCAATCGCAAGAATAAGTGCAAAAGCATGTTCTGCAACTGAATGCGCTCCGTATGACGGAACATTACTCACACCAATTCCTCTTTGCTTACAATATGCCAAATCTATATGATCAAATCCTGTAGAACGGGTAGTTATATATTTTAAGTTAGGAAACAGAGACAAAAGCTGGGGTGTTAATTGCGAATAAATAAATGGTGAAAGGACCTCTGCTGTAAACATTTCTGGGGGAATTTGATGCATACTATCAAAAGGAAAATTTGCAAAATATACCGTGTGCCCAATAAGGGTCTTCATTAAGAAGTCCTGTTCCCACTCTTCTACTTCTGAAAAAACAATGGTCGCCATATATTAACTATACAAAATTTTAAAAAAGAAGCAATCACTTATGTCACACCTATCCGTATCTTAGCTTTAAAAGCCAAATATAAAAAACAATAAAAAATGTTACGACATTTGCGATAATAATAACAAAATCATTTACATATATTCCATAAATAACCCATAGCAAGACTCCTAAGCCTAAAGCTGTATAAGTAGTAAATGAAATATCTTTTGTATGATGCGTTTTTACTATGCGCACCGCCTGAGGAACCTGACAAAGCGTTGTAAGTGCAGCTGCTGCATATCCGATAATTTGAATAAACATATAAAAAGTATAAAGAAATTTTGATTACTTGCATAGATATAAGATTAAATATTTCTGTAAAGGTTATTTGATTCTTGTATAAAAAAAGACGTATAATGCTCACATGGTACAACTTTTGGGGCTTACAATCCTTTCTTCCTTTATTACTGCCATCCTTTTAGTCCCATTTATAGACTTTTTATACAAAATTAGGCTCCAACGCCAAGAACAACATACCCGTGACCCCTTTAATAAAAGAACTCCTATTTTTGACAAATTTAACGCATGGAAAGTGGGTACTCCTATTGGTGGCGGTTTATTAATTATAGTTGTTGTAACAGTTCTTACTCTTTGGGCATACGGTCTTTTTAGAACAACTATTAATCCTTGGGCTGTATTTGTACTCCTTTTCTCATTTATAGGATTTGGAGTCTTAGGACTTTATGATGATATGAAAAAAATTATCCCATCTAATGCCAAAAATCCTTTCTTTGGACTTAGATTAAGACACAAATTTACCATTCAATGGATTTTAGCATTTATTATTGCATCGGTATTTTATACTCAACTAGGCTATCATTTTCTTTTTATTCGAGGTATTGGCATAACAGCATTAGGCTTTTTATTTATTCCCTTTGCAGCTTTTGTTATTGTTTCTTTTGCAAATGCAGCCAACATTGCAGACGGACTAGATGGTTTAGCATCAGGAGTTTTCTTAATTTGTCTCGCTGCTTTTTTAGCAATTACTGCTCAGCAAATTGATCAATCGTTAGGGATTTTTGTTGCTATTCTCATGGGATCTGTTGCTTCATTTTTGTACTTTAATATTTATAAAGCAAGAATTTGGCTCGGAGATGTTGGCTCTATGTCTTTGGGTGCAGTGTTAGCAGTTATTGGTCTTTTAACTGCAAAGATATTGGCACTAGCAGTTATTGGAGGAGTTTTTGTATTAGAAATAGGTTCTTCTCTTTTACAAATGCTCTGGAAAAAGTTTTTCCATAAAAAATTATTCCCTGCTTCTCCACTTCATTTATTGCTACAATATAAGGGCTGGGACGAGCCAAAAATTGTTATGAGAGCCTGGTTAATAGGCTTCTTCTTTGCAATTATTGGTTTGTATCTCGCTCTTATTAAATGAAAAAAATTGACATTCTATTGCTTCTTGGAGTTGTCCTTCTTACACTTTTTGGATTTTTTATGATTTATGATGCTTCAAGCTTTATTGCATTTAGAGATTTTCATAATAAATATTACTACATCCAAGAACAGTCCATTTGGATGATTTTGGGATTTTTAGGAATGGGATTTTTTACTTTTTTTGATTATAAAAAATTATACAATCTTGCTTTACCGCTTTTGATTTTGACTATTTTTTTACTTTTGGCAGTGTTTGTTCCGGGACTTGGTGTTTCTGTTTTAGGCGCACATAGATGGATAAACTTACGTTTTACTGTTTTACAACCTGCTGAATTTGTAAAACTTGCATTAGCAATTTATTTAGCAGCTTGGTTTTCTAATAAAGAAAAGGGGAGATTTTTATCTTTTATTCTTCTTTTAGGCTTAGTTATTTTTCTTGTTATGGCAGAACCAGATATGGGAACAGCAATTATTATTTTATCTGAAGCATTAATTTTGTTTTTTCTCTCAGGAGGAAATATTATGTATTTTGGAGCTTTGGCACCAGTTATAGGAATTTTGGGATATTTATTAATTCTTATAGAACCATACAGAGCAAAACGTTTAGAAACATTTTTTAACCCTAACAATTCCGTTGGAGGTGCATCGTATCATGTGCGACAAATTCTTATTGCACTAGGCTCTGGAGGATTAACTGGAGTTGGAATTGGTAATTCTTTACAAAAATATGCGTACTTACCCGAAAACGCAACAGATTCTATTTTTGCTATTATTGCAGAAGAATTTGGATTTATTGGCTCGACTGTTTTAATTTTAGCGTTTATTTTTATTTTAGGTCGAGGACTTTTTATTGCAGTAAGAGCAAAAGATATGTTTGGAAAATTATTAGCAGGAGGCATTGTTGCATTTTTGGCAATGCAGACTATTATTAATTTAGGCGCGCAAACCGCTCTTTTCCCCTTAACCGGTGTGCCGCTGCCCTTTATATCTTATGGAGGATCTGCACTGGTTGTAGATTTGTGTTCAATTGGTATATTATTAAACATTAGAAAACAAAGCATATGAAAATACTGATTACAGGCGGACATTTAACACCAGCATTAGCTGTTATAGAACAATTACCAAATGATGTGCATGTATTGTATGTTGGCAGAAAGTATGCATTAGAAGGAGATAAAGCGTTTTCATTGGAATATCAAACCATTTTAAATATGCATATTCCATTCGCAGAACTTACAACAGGAAGACTGCAAAGAAAATTAACAATTCATACAATTCCCTCTTTGCTTAAATTACCTGTTGGACTTGCTCAAGCAATAAAAATAGTACATTCGTACAAACCAGATGTAATTTTAAGTTTTGGCGGATATGTCTCCGTCCCAATAGCATTTGCTGCAAAATTACTTCGTATCCCAATAATTATTCACGAACAAACGTTAGAAGCTGGGCTTGCCAACAGAATTGTTGCGCCACTTGCTTCAAAAATTTGTATTTCGTGGCAAACATCTGCAAAATTTTTTCCTAAAAATAAAACAATACTAACCGGTAATCCTGCAGTTGCAACTATTTTAAATACTATTAGACCTACAAAAAAACATGCAACAACCCTGCCAAAAGTAGTTATTGTTGGCGGGAGTTTAGGATCTCATGCAATTAATTTGCTTGTCGAAGGATCAATGGATAAATTAACACAAGAATTTCATGTACTTCACCAAACAGGAGATGCAAAGCAATTTGGAGATTATGATAGATTAATTGCAAAAAAACAAATGTTAGAAAAAAAATTGCAGGACAGATATTTACCAATTAAATTTATCGATCCGAAAGACATTATTTCTGCATTCCAACAAGCAGATTTGGTTGTTACCAGAGCCGGTATTAATACTATTACAACACTTTTATTATTAAATAAACCGGCCTTTGTTATCCCATTGCCAATTTCTCAAAATAATGAACAGCGAAAAAATGCATTGTTTTTAAAAGAACATGGACTTGGGGAAGTTGTTTCACAAGATTCATTAACGCCGGAAAAGTTTTTTAATTATATCCATGCTATGATTAAAAATAGAGATAAGTATATAAACACAAAAGAAATATCAGAATTACTTATTCATAAAGAATCAGCCAAAAAAATTATAGATATTGTTTCTTATGAACAAAAACAAGCTTCACAAAAGAAAACTTCGAAGGATAATTAAAGTAATTATTTTTTTATTTTTTATTTTCTTAGCTACAATCTGCATTTTATTTTTATGTTCTGTAACGATTTTTAAGAAAAAACAAATAGTACTTACTCCAATTGGTTCTGTTAAAAATGTTCAAACAGATAATCAAAAAATGTCTCCCGAGGTATCAGATACCATGCAAAAATTATTTGATCAATTTCATTTATCTGTTGAAAGTATTAATACAGGAACAGATTCTGCAACGCATATTTTATTTAGCAGCGGACAAGAAATTGTTCTTTCAGAAAATAAAGCCATGGAGACCCAATTAGCCTCTTTACAACTTATAATGAACCGCCTTACAATAGAAGGAAAGCAGTTTAACCGGATTGATTTACGCTTTGACAATCCGGTAATAAATTTTTAATATGACAGATGGAAAAATTTCAGTTGGAATAGATATTGGAACCTCAAAAATTGTCACAGTTATTGCAAAAGTAGACGAAGAACAAACCGTTCACGTTTTAGGAGTTTCAGAAGTAAAATCAGCAGGAATTAGAAAAGGCCAAATCGTAGATATAGAAGACGCAGTTGTTTCTATGAATGCTTCACTAGAAGGAGCAGAAAGAATGGCTGGATATTCTATTTCTCATGTTATTGCATCAATTGGCGGCAATCATATAGAAAGTCTTAATTCAAAAGGAGTTGTTGCCGTTGCAACACCAGAAGGAGAAATTACAGAAAACGATTTAACTCGTGTTATTGACGCTGCAAGAGCAGTTTCTCTTCCATCAACCCGAGAAATTATTCATGTACTTCCAAGAAATTATACAGTAGATGGTCAAGAAGGAATTAAAGATCCAACAGGCATGACTGGAGTTAGATTAGAAGTAGATACTCATATTATTTCTGCAAGTGCCACTGCTGTAAGAAATTTAGAAAAAGCATTATCAGAAGTTGGGGTAGATGTAGATGGTGTTGTCTTTAATGGATATGCAAGCAGTCTTGCAACACTTTCTGATACAGAAAAAGAATTGGGAGTTGTGTTGGTAGATATTGGCGCCGGAACAACCGATATTTCTATTTATGTAGAAGGTTCTGTTGCCTATTCTTCTGTTTTACCAATTGGAGCAAGACATATTACCAATGACTTAGCAATCGGATTGAGAGTTTCTTTAGAATCAGCAGAACAAATTAAATTATTTTTGTCTCGTCCACAAAAAAGAAGCGCATTAACAGAATTTGATGAGGAACCTAGAAAAGAAATAAAAACAGATGAAATTGATTTAGCACAATTACATTTACCGGAAGAAGTTAGAAAAGTAAGTCAAAAAACATTAGTAGAAGGGATTATTCGACCACGCTTAAACGAGATTTTTACCATGATTGGTATGGAAATTAAAAAAAGCGGATTAGTTGGACAAACCCCATCAGGAATAGTTATAACAGGAGGCGGCGCACACACCATTGGAATTGTTGATTCTGCAAAAAGAATGTTAGCAATGCCTGTACGAGTTGGCGCGCCATTAAATTTAAAAGGAATAGTTGATGAAGTACAAAATCCAGCTTTTGCAACAGCAATCGGACTTATTCATTATGGAGCAACAATAGAAACAAAATCTTCTTTTAGTGGTTTTGGACTTTCAATGCCAAAAATTCCCGGAATGAAAAAATTACCAAGTGGAGGAAAATTCAGTAAAAAATTATTTGAACTCCTTAAATCTTTTATCCCTTAACTTTTGTGGGTAGCACTGGGCTCGAACCAGTGACCTTTGCAATGTGAATGCAACGCTCTAGCCAACTGAGCTAGCCACCCATTGTTTTCAAATCTTACCATAATTTGTTTAGGTTGACAAAAAGTACTAAATCCCCGACAATAGATAGCATGAATATAATCCGCAAAATATATGCGTTTTTTCTAGATACCATTCAAAGCATATTAATTGCAGCCTCAATTTTTTTAGTTATTTACTTATTCTTCTTTAGACCTTTCCAAGTTACCGGTCTTTCTATGTACCCAAATTTTCAAGATAAGGAATATGTTTTAACAAATTTAATTTCTCTCAGATTCGGCAATCCTGTTCAAGGAGATGTAGTTGTTTTTAAAGCACCTCCTTCCCCTGATAAAGATTTTATTAAACGCGTAATTGGAATTGCTGGGGATACAGTTATGGTTAAAAATGGAGATGTTTATGTAAATGGTCAAAAATTAGATGAAAGTGGGTATCTTAAATCAGATGTAAAAACATATGCAGGAGCATTTTTGCAAGAAGGTCAAGCAGTTACTGTTCCACAAGGAGAATATTTTGTTATGGGAGATAACCGACCAGAAAGCTCTGATTCAAGAGAATGGGGATTTGTACCACAAGCAAATTTAATTGGAAAATCATTCTTCGTCTACTGGCCAGTGAATGACATGGGGTTTGTTTCAAATCCATTTAAAAAATAATATTTCTCCTATATTTTTTTTCCTTTCTGCGTTTATAATCAATATATGGAACACAGAAGATCGCCTTCTCAACAAGATACAAAGCAAGATGCAACTTTTGAAAGACAAATTCAACCAACAACACTAACGGAACAATTAACATCTCTTGAACAAAAAAGAAAAATAGCTTCTGCCACTATATTAGAACGAAGTCATGGAGTCTTCGAGTATAAAAATAATATTTCAACTCATAAAAATAAAGCTGTTGTAGCAATTGGAGAAAAATTGCACACATCTAACTCTGATGTTGCACATAGAATAATAACTGCACTTGAAGATAGTGATCCAATGAGTATGTATGACATACATACAAAGAGCAATATTACAGCTATGGTTTATTATGGACAAGCCTGTTCATCTGACGCATTAGATAAGATGGCTAAAATAACTCAAGTAACAGGAGATCCAGAAAAAGTTATTGACGCAATTAACAGATTAAGCTTTTTAGGATACCACATTAATCCTACTATTTTTGGCAAAATCCCCACGCAAGATTTACTTTTTTTTGCACAAATGACGCAAGAACAATTTATGCATACTATTTCCCAATTAGATCAGTATCATTTTTTACGCGGTGTTTACCCTATCGGAGAAAAAGCTATGAAAAGGACAGTATATGCTGAATATCCTTCTCCGGAATTAGCAGAATGGAAAGAAATATTTACAAGAAGCATGGCAGGACAACAAATATTAACAGAAGATCAACAACAAGGGCTGAATGCAGCTTTACAAGTTAGCGATCTAACAAGTGCAAAAGCATTTACACTTATTGACTCACCTATTTTTTCTCTAACAGATATTACGGACCATAGACAGGAGTGGCAAAATGCAACCTATCTTTTACAACAAATGCTTTTGTCATCAAACACAGCTTATGCCAACTTAATTACTTCCGAAAGTTTCCCAATGGTACTAAAAGATTTAATATTTACCCAACGAATTAATATGTTAGTAGATATTATTCAATCTCAAGAAGGTATAAGACCACAAAATGAACAACAAGAATTTGTTACTCAATTAACAGATATGCTTGTTACTGGTGAATATGCTGATGAGTTTCATTTACTAATACATCAATATATTGAGACTTCCAGTCTTTCTGAATCAGATAAGGATTTTTGGAAAACTGCATATGACTTATATTCGCCAGCATATCCAGAACTTTACAATAACTTTTTAGCAACAAAATCTAATTGGAATCTTGGTGAAAAAAGAAGAATTATATTAGATACTTGGACGAAAACTAAACAACAACAAGGAATTGTTATTAATAACGGTCATGCAATTGTAACTCTTTTAGAGAATGCAGGTCCAAGTTCTAATTTACTCAAAGAGCTTGTTTTGGGAGATATTGTAGCAGCAGTTATTTTAGGAAGAGTAAATGACAGAGCAGATATAGAAGTTATTAGTTCAAAACTCAGAAGAGTTTTACAAAAATATGATTATTTACATACACAAAGTCCCATTGTCCGTTTTTTACTTAATTATGCTGTACAAAATCTTCCTTTTGGTATGGGACAAGGTGCAATTATAGAACTGAGAAATGATGCATTGCTTATTGCTAACCAAGGATACTATAGAGTTGCCAATGCATCATCAATATATGGAGATTGGTTATCTGCTGACAAACATTTTGTTGATAACCCATTTGAATGGATCCATCAAGCTGTTCATAATCAACCAAATCCTCTTAATTTAGACTTGTTTCAAGAATATATGCGTTTTTTACAAACCGGGGAATTTGAGAGATTTGATCGTTTTCTGCATAGGAAAAATGATTTAGGAGAATATCTTATAAATGAAAAATCATGGCCTCCAATGAATCATTTACAAAAACTCACAAACGCCCAAAGAAGATCAATCTTGAATGATTTTGAACCTATGTTTTTAAATATTCAACAAGGCTTACAAGAATTATATAAGCCAAATATTCAAAGTCTTATTAATAGGTTCCAAGATATAGCACCCTATTTTATAACAGATACTAATCTTTATCCAACTGTAGTAAAAGCATTACAATCTCTTCAACAACTTGAACAACAACCTGATAGTTCGAATATTATCGCTTATATTCAAGAAGTAATTGCAGCCAGAAAAATACTCAGAGAACATTTAGATAGAGACTTATTTGATGCTCACAGAGAAGATTTGGCAGAAAGTTTGAGACAAGCTGGGAAAAGGGGAGGCGCAGAAAGATATTATTTACAACAAGTTTATGGAACTCTTGTCGGAATTGACCAACGGTTAGATATGACTGCAGATTTACTCTTCTCTCATGCATCTGAATATATTACGCAAGTCCTGAGAGAACCCACTCTAGAACCCCAAATTGTTCATCAA
>DASVYQ010000050.1:0-9477 GCA_036392095.1 Patescibacteria group bacterium | reverse complement strand
CCGGACTTCCAGAAAGCGGCTGTACATTTACATGCTCAGCACCAAATAATTTTTTAGCTCTATCAATTGCCAAATTTTCTGCTTGGTCAATAACCTCATTTCCACCATAATATCTTTTACCAGGATATCCTTCGGAATATTTATTAGTAAGAATGGAGCCCATTGCTTCTAAAACTGCTGGAGTAACATAATTTTCTGATGCGATGAGTTCTAGTCCTTCTTTTTGGCGTTTTTCTTCTTGTTTTATTATCTCGTAAATTTTGGGGTCCTGCTGTTTAAGATTCTTCATTTACTAGCAAAGCTACTATAAAAAATAGCTTACTTATTGTCAAGAGGGCAAAACACTTTTTTTCACCTCTTTTTAACTTTTTTAAAGGATATGATTTTGAGAAGTGATTGTTTTTAATATATATCTAAAAAATAATTACAATTAACTATGCAGCAATATATTGCTGATATAGTCTTTGTACATCAAATTGCATTGCTCCAATTACTCTTTCGCTCAATTTAGGATAAAACCCATGATGAAATCCTCTATCAATAAGCCTGTGCAAAGGTTGTGTTTCCATATACTCACCAGGAAGTGCTGCACCCACCATGTTACGCAAAATTTGAATTGCTGGACCATCCATAAAACATCTTCTAAAATGACGCAAGTAAGAATCCGCATCTTCTCTCCTTACTATTACCTCTGGTTTGTCTCGTAATTTTTCTTCAAAATCATGCATTGTTGCAACTAATCCATAATTTTGTATTATTGATGGATCATCAACCAAAAGTCTGCTTCCCAATAGATTCCCAGATGCCCACAAAGATCTCCCAAAATTAAATGCTGCCAATTGAATTTCTAATCCTAGATAAACCATATAATTATCCATAGTTGCACTACCAGCAGCGATTGCTTCAAGTGAAGAGACTAAGTTTGGTTCTGCAAAGTCATATTCTATTCTGAAAGCTTTCTCTCCTTTTGCCTCAATTTCTGCTAAAAATGCTCTTGCATTCATTTGTAATGTTTCAACTTTTGCATATCTATTTCCTCTATCTGCTGCATCAATCATTGCTTCATATCTCATGGTTCCAAGCCGAGTAATTTGTTCTGGACCAAATCTCCCATCTTGTCTCACTCTAGCTAGCATTTCTACCGCAGGATAAGGACTGTCTGGTAAAGTCCTCATTGTTTCTTCAAGCCAATCGGCAAATTCAGCTTTTCTAAACGGTACTACTGATTGAACATGGCTTACTCTTACACCAACTAATCGTAATACTTCTTGCACAAACATTTCTTGCTCTCTTGATTCCCTGCCAAAAAAACCCTCGGGATCTGGACTACTGGTAATCAAATAGTCTCTATATCTTTGCATTGCGTTAGTAGTGTTATCACGTTCACTAACTTTTCCTTCTGAAAGACGGTTTGCTCGTACATATACATCTTCTCTTGTTTCACCAGATCCTTTTGTTGAAACAATTGTATAGGCTCTGGCTTCTGATGCTTCTCCCACAATAACCGGTGAATTTAAGTGAAGCGTAAGATGAGCTCTATTCATATCAACTGTTGCAGGACGCAAAATCGCTCTTCTTCGTGCCATTTCATCTCCAAAATGAGGGGAGAAAAGAATTTGTTCATGAGAAAGATATTCTCCAACAGCAAAGCAAGCATTACGAATATAAAAAAATGGATCTGTAAGAAATGTAGCAAAACGATTATTGCTGATTTTTCGTGGAGAAATCCACACATGTTCTTTATCAATTGCCTCAAAGGGAACCAATCTTCTTATACTCATTCTATGATTAATTGGACCAATCTTTTCTGTTTGTGCTGACATAAACCAGGATTATAACATTAAAAACTTATTAAATCAAACCTATAGCGGATATTTTGAGGCTAATTTATTCCCATTCCATAGTGGCAGGAGGTTTTGTGGAAATATCATAAACAACTCTTGAGATTTTTGGAACTTCGTTAACAATTCTAGAAGAGATTGTTTGCAATAATTCATATGGCAATTTTGCCCAGATAGAACTCATAATATCTTTTGATTCAATAACCCGCAACGCAACAACTTCTCCAAAAAATCTTCCATCCCCCTTAACAGCTGTTGAATAGGCATCTGTCATAACAGGGAAAGAAATAAATACTTTATCTAACCAGCCTGCTTTTTTTAATTCTTCTAAAACAATTGCGTCTGCTTGTTTTTCTTGTTCTAATCGTTCTTCTGTTACTTCTCCTCTAATTCTTACTGCAAAACCTGGTCCTGGAAATGGCTGTTTCGTAACAAATTCTTCGGGCAAACCAATTTTTCTTCCTAATTCTCTTACTTCATCTTTATACATCTCGCGAAGAGGTTCTAGCAGTGCTAATTTCATATGCTCCGGCAATCCTCCAACATTATGATGAGATTTTATTTTTGAGGCATGTTTTGTTCCCTGACTTTCAATAACATCTGAGTAAATTGTTCCTTGGAGTAAAAATGCAACATCTGCATCTTTTTTAACTAACTTTGCCATTTCTTGTTCAAAAATTTCTACATAAAAATTACCAATAATTTTGCGCTTTTCTTCACTATCTGTTACTCCTTTTAATCTTTTTACCATTTCTTTTTGGACTTCAACTATTATTGGAGTAATTCCAAATCGCTTAAACAGATTCTTAACAGAAACTACTGCATCAGGACGCATCAATCCATTATCTACAAATACAGGAGTAAATTGTTGACCAATTGCCTTTGCAACAAGAGTTGCCGCAACTGTTGAATCCACTCCTCCAGAAACTGCTCCAATAACATGTTTTTTGCCAACAGTTTGTTTTATCTTCTCAATCATTTCTTCAGGCTTGTGAGAAAATTCTTTGGTTTTAATTCCGCAAATTTCTATAAAATTTTTTAAAATTTGCATACCAATTTCTGTATGTTCTATTTCTGGATGAAATTGCAGTCCATATTGCTTTTGTTTGTCATCTGCAATAAATGCAAAAGGAACCGTATCTGTAGAACCGATTGTTACAAAGTTTTCTGGGATCGCCAAAACACTATCTCCATGACTCATCCAAACAGTTGCGGTTTTTGGTAAATCTCTAGTAATTTTTGAATCAAAATTAGTTACCGTTAATTTTGCAGGACCATATTCTTTTGTTCCCGAAACTACTTTTCCACCTAATAAGTATGCCCTAAGCTGTAATCCATAACAAATATCTAAAACAGGAAGCCCAAGAGAAAATACTTTTCTATCAATTGTTGGTGCATCTTTTTCGTATACAGATGCAGGACCCCCGGATAAAATAATTCCTTGAGGTTTTTCTTTTTGAATAAAAGCAATTGCATTTTCTGGAGTTATAAGCGCTGCAGGACTACCGAGTTCTTTTAATCGGCGTGTAATTAAGTGAGCTGTTTGTCCGCCAAAATCAACAACAACTATCATAATTAATAATTCTCGCCTGGATTGGTAATTAAAACGTCATGTGGATGTGATTCTGTTAAAGATGCCTGGGTAATATGAATAAATTGTACTTTTTCTACTAACTCTGCAAAATTTTTTGATCCTACATAATAAAGTCCTGATCGAATTCCACCCAATGCTTGTTCTACAACATCTTGTACACTTCCCTTAACAGGAACCAATCCTTCTACGCCTTCTGCAACAAGCACTCTGTCTTTATAGGTTTTACCGTGGAATTCATCTTCTGATTTTATTTCTGCACCTTTTTTCATAGCTCCAACAGATCCCATTCCTCTATATTCTTTAAATTCATAATCTTCTTTATCTTTTTGGAAAATACTTTGGAATCTTCTTGGAACCTGATTTTTAGGAAGCATTACTTTTTTACCAGGTGCTTCTCTAGTTGCTGCAAAAAAGCCTCCCATCATAACTGAACTTGCCCCAACTGCTAATGCTTTTACCATATCTCCTGAATATTTAATTCCTCCATCGGCAATTACCGGAACTCCAGCTTCTTTAGCAACTGGAACAATACTTAAAAGGGCGGTAATTTGTGGAACTCCCATACCTGAGATAATACGAGTTGTGCAGATTGCACCTGGTCCCATGCCAACTCTCAGTCCATCTGCTCCGGCTTTAATTAATGCTCTTGCGCCATCTGCGGTTGCAATACTTCCCCCAATAACATCTACAGTTGGATAGGTTTTTTTAATAAAGCTTATTGTTTCAATAACATTTTTTGCATAACCATGAGCACTGTCAACCAAAAGTACAGAAGCTCCAGCCTCAACTAATGCTTTTACTCGTTCCTCAAAGCCTTTTGAAGCTCCAACTGCTGCTCCTGCTGGCAATCCAGCTTTAACAACCTTTGCAACTTCAGTTGCTTGGTCTTCAATGGTTAAGTTTCTATGAATAAAGCCAAATCCTCCAATTTTGCCCAGTGCAATTGCTAATTCAGATTCAGTTACGGTATCCATTGGAGATGAAACTAAAGGAATTTTAAGGGTAATATTCTTGGATAATTTTGTCTCTAAAGAAATGTCAGCGCGGGAAAAATCAGAGTAATTAGGCAACAATAAAATGTCATCAAAAGTTAGACCTAGAGGGAAATTTGGTGTAGTCACGTTCTCCATAGTTAAGTTTACTATGAAGCATATTTTCTGTCAAGTTTATGCTTGCCAAAGTGTATTTTGGAAGCTACAATCTAATTATGCATAAAAATTCATTTTGGCAAAAATTAGAAAATATAGTTTTTGCAATTTATCAATTGTTTTTTGGACCAATCAGAAAAAGAGGCTAATTACTTCTCTAAAGTTAAAAAGGTGTAGTTAAATTCAGGACCTTGCATATCTTCTCTTTCTATTACTTTAGTAAATTGTGGATATTCTGGGAAATAAACATCTGCTTCAAATGCCTTATGGACAAGCGTTAGATACAGCCTGTCTGTAAATGCCAAAGATTGGGTAAAAATTTGCGCTCCTCCAATAACAAATATTTCACTATCTCCTCCAGGTTTGTTTTTTGCAACAGCAATCGCTTTTTCCAAAGAATCTACAATAATTGCTCCATCAATTCTTACTTCAGGATTTTTAGAAATAATAATATTTGTTCTGTCCGGCAATACTCGACCAATGGATTCATAGGTTTTCCTTCCCATAATAATTGGATGTCCTGTGGTTATTTCTTTAAACCGTTTTAACTCTCCCGGGATATGCCATAATAATTGGTTATTTTTTCCCAATTCTCTATTTTCACCAATTGCAGCAATAGCAGAAATTCTCATTATTTTTGTTTTTGGAAAAGCCCTCCGGCAACTGTTAATTCACCTTTTAATGTTGGATATGGATCATAATTGAGTAATTCTACTTTGTCTGGGGTAAATGTATCCAAACTCGTAACAGAACTGTCTAATTTAACCGTTGGAAATGCTTTTGGTTTTCTTGATAATTGTTCTTTCACTTGCTCAATGTGATTTTCGTAAATATGTGCATCTCCAAATGTGTGCACAAATTCTCCTGGCTCGTACCCTGTTATTTTTGCCAAAATAATTGTTAAAAGCGCATAACTGGCAATATTAAATGGAACACCCAAAAATAAATCTGCACTTCTTTGATAAAGCTGCAAATATAACTTGCCGCCCTTTTGACTTACTTGATACATATTGTGACAAATTGGAAAACGTGATGCATCTTCAAATGTCGCCATAGTATATAAATATTCAGGGTTCCATGAAGTAACAATTAAATTTCTTGCATCAGGATCTTCTTGCAATTCTTTTATTACCCAACCTAATTGATCAATGGTTCTATGAGTTCTTGTTGGCCAACTTCTCCATGATTCTCCATAAATTTTTGGCAAAATTCCCCACTTTTTTGCAAATGCAGTATCTGTATGAATATTTTCTATAAATTCATCTTTGGTAACAGTTTCTTTTGGATTTTTTTCTTTGTAAATTTTAAATGGATAATCATCCCAAATATGTACATTGTTATCTACCAAGTATTTAATATTGTTTTGCCCAGACATAAACCAATACAATTCATGCAAAACACCTTTCCAATAGACTTTTTTTGTTGTAAGTAGCGGAAATCCTTTTGATAAGTCATATCTGGTTTGTCTTCCAAAAACAGAATAGCTTACAGCTCCTGTTCCTCTATCTACATTTTTAATGCCTGTATCTAAAACTTCTTGAAGTAAATGTAAATATTGATATTCTGGGTGTTGTTCTGAAGATTTTTTTACGACTGCCATAGCTTACCTAAAGTAGCAAAGAATTCATTCTTGTGCAAGTGATAACTTAAAAGAAAGTATCATACTTGTTTTTCTTTTTTCTTTCCTGTACTAACTCTACCACCTTGCCATTGGCCTCGATATTTTGAGCCTGTTCCTTTGATTTCATGAAATATAACATGAGCAAATCTGGCACCTAATTCTATTTCTACTGTAATAGGTCCTTCATTTTTTAACCCAAAGGTTAACTCTCCACTATACCCTGGTTGAATTGGACCTGTTCTTAAAAATAAACCGCTTCTAAATGTTGTTGTTCTGGGCAAAATAACTGCAGATAAATCTATTGGTAAATTAATTTTTTCCATTGTTTTAACCAAGAAAAAATCGCCTGGTTTTATCTTGACACTTTTATCTTTTCCATGTTGTTTAAAAAGAGTAATTTCTGGTGTTTGTCTATGGGTTTCTCCTAAAAATGCATCACCAGAAATTGTATACACTTCTCCAAGTCGCAAATCAAAACCTGCTCCTTCGGGATTGGTTAATTCTCGCTCTGCTAAGTTTTCTACTAATTTTTTCGATTTAACTAATTGCAGTAATTTTTTAGGACTTAAAATCATATATTTTTAATTATTGCATTATACACATTTTCTATATCTTTCGTACCATCAATTATTTTTAAAACATCACTAAATTTATTTGCCAACCATTCATATTCTTTTTGTACTCGAGATAAAATTTCTGCTTTTTCATAAAGCGTTTGTCCTTCTCCCCTTTTTTCTACTCTTTCAATTGCAGTTGTATACGCAACATCTATAACAAAAGTTTTATCCGGAATTAAATATCCGCCATACAGGGCTAATACATTGTGTGCAACTAATAATCTTTCTTTTTCGTTGTCTTGTAAATTAAGATCTGAAATGCCATATGCAACTGCAGACCACAAAGACCTATCAGAAATAACAACTTTTCCAGATTTTAACGCTGGAATTACTTCTTCTTCTAGATGCAAAGAACGATCTGCTGCAAATAAATGCTGCAGTGCCATAGACGGCATAGAAATTTCTTTATAAATTACTTTGTGAATTAATTCTCCAACAATATTGTGCGTTGGCTCTTTGGTTATTAAAACTTCTTTCCCTTGCTGTTTAAAATATTCTGCTAATTTTTGCACTTGCGTTGTTTTGCCACTTCCGTCAATTCCCTCAAAGGCAAAATATTTTCCTGAATACGTATTGGTGACTAATTGAAGATCAAATTGAATATGATATTGCATTACTTTTCTTCGTGGATTCGGCTTTCTTCCGGACCTTTTTGCCCAACATATTTAGCGCTCTTTTTCTTGTAATATGGAACTTCAGCAGGAGAAGATAATTGTTCGAAAGAAATTGAGCAAATTCTCATGCCAGGATACAATGCAACAGCCATTTTCCCCATGTTCGCGATTTCTAAAGTAATATTTCCTCTAAATCCGCATTCAATATGTGCTGCTGTTGAATGAATTACAATTCCCAATCTTCCAATACTGCTTCTTCCTTCTAATCTTCCTGTTAAATCATCTGGAACTTCTACATATTCTTCTGTTGTTGCCAAAACAAAATCTCCCGGTTGAATAATAAATGGTTCGTCATCTTTGACAATAATTGTTGTTGTTACATCTTCACCAATATTTTTTTTGTATGGATCAATATATGGGTATTTACTGTGGGCAAAAACTCTAAAAGCATGACCCAATTTAAGATCTATGGAACAACTGCCGATTTGTTCTTTATAATCAGGTTTTGGTTTTATTTTTATATAACCTGACTCAAGTGCTTTTTTTAAATCTACATCCGAGAGAACCATATGCAAAAGTGTAGCATGGAATAAAAAATTTTAAAAGAGGAAAATTGACAATCCTATTTGCTTACCCTATTGTTAAATAGAGATGAGTTTTCCTATCTTAAAAAAGAAAAAATTTTATAGATTTTGGTATCAAAGTCTAGTTATTTTTATCTCTTTTATACTATTTAATTTTGCATATACAATTTTTTTTCATCTTCCTATAACCTATGCTCGTATTGCATGTGAGCAAGAAAGTTATACCCAATGTGGAACAGCAGGAACCGAATGTCCAGCTAATCAGCAATTTGATTCCAGTTATGAAGTATCTGTTGATTACAGTAATAGTTCTTTAACAACATGCAAAGTAAATTGTTATGGATCCCATGTTTCCGGACAGTGTAATTGGACAGGATGTAAAAGTGGATATTGTATAGAAGGAGATATACAACGTTGTAGTCAGGGCTATTCGTATAGTACGAATCCTGACGATCAAACATACTGTGCTAAAGTTGATTATGCTGGCGAATGTTGTGTTCCCTCAGGAACCTCAGGAGCACCAACATCTTCCTGTGGAGCTGGAAATAATAATGGCTCAGGTAATGGAACATGTGGTACAGATGGCAATGTATATTATTGCTATCAGTACGCATGGCATTTAAAAACAACATGCAGTAGTGGTTGTCAAACTAATCCTCCTGGAGTTGCCGATACCTGTAATGGAAGCAGTTCTGGACCATCAGGTTCAAATCCCACAGCTACGCCAACTCAATCGAATAACTCATCAAATCCAACAGATACACCTATACCATCGAATACTCCAACAGCAACACCTGCACCTCCAACTAACACTCCAACCGGACCAATTCATACAACTGCAAATCTTACTGTACATATAGAAGGGATTGACTCAGCAAATATTCCAAATCTTGTTCCAGCTCCAGGATTACATGGAAAATCGGGATGGCCATTTATTCTCTCTGTATATAAAGCAAACCAAAGCCTTTCTTCTACTCCATATCAAACATATACCGATACTATGCAGGAAATTACTGATCCAACAAGTCCATTCTATGGTATGTTTCAAAATACATCATTTAAACTTTATGATGCATATAAAGGTTTGCCTTCAGGAGATTATAAATTTGTCATAAGAACTCCCGTTGGATCATTACGAAAACAAATTGGGACAAAAACGTTTACTATTAATGCATGGACAAGCAACAGCCTTATTTCTCCAGATCCAGAAAACATACAACAAATTCCGACACTTCTTATGGGAGATCTTAATGGAGATAACAAAGTAGATACAATAGATTTAAATATTCTCTTTGATTGCTATGGAGATAAGGGAACACAGCAAGCATGTAATTCTGATAGAGCACAAATTATTAACTCTTACCCTTCTCTTTATTCTAATTATCTCCCTGGAGATTTAAATGATAATGGAAAGGTTGACGGAATTGATTTTAATACATTACTTTCTAATTTTAACTC
>DASVYQ010000049.1:0-3567 GCA_036392095.1 Patescibacteria group bacterium | reverse complement strand
ACAATTAATCAATAATGAATTTACAGCAATCGGTCAAAGATACCGGTCGAGCACTTAAAATGTACGCTGGTCGACTACAAAAGATAAACATAGAAACTCTTGAGGATTTTTTGTATCACATTCCTTCGCGTTACGAAGATTTCTCTTTATCTAAAATTGAGTACGGCATATACTCATGCATATTTTTCACAAATTCGTAAATTATTTTATAGGTCTGGCGTCTTAACCATTTAGAACTTACTCCTTTTGTCTCTGGATAAACAGGTACTAAACGTCCGGTATGAAGGGTTTGAGTACTATTTGGGTACAAAATCTCATATTCTGGAGAAATCATGACAAGCTTTCCTTTATTCTCTTCAACTCTTCCCGACAAAGAAATACTATCTCCCATATGAATCATTTTTGTTAAATAGAGCTGGTTAAACCACAAAATATCCATAATTCCTGTTTTATCCTGCACTTTTCCTTCTTGGAGTTTTTTATGGTTTCGGGTAAAGACATTTCTTATTTGAACTACTTCCCCTTGAATGGTTACTGTTTCACCAGGCTGCACTTTATCAATTGGAGAAATTAAAGAAAAATCTTCATAACGAAAAGGAATGTGGTACAAAAAATCCTCAAGAGTTTCTATGTTTAGCTTTTGTAGTCGGCCAGCGTACATTTTAAGTGCTCGACCGGTATCTTTGACCGATTGCTGTAAATTCATTATTGATTAATTGTAAGATATGGAAGAATTGTTGCCGCAATAAGTGCTAATGTTGAAACAATAACAATTACTTTCCAAATCCATTGATGTTTTCTAAAAATTTCCATATATACATTCGAAATAAAATTTTTTAGGACCCGCAATTCGCTTGTCGTCCAGCAAAAATTTCATTTCTCACTCCTTTACCAGGCGAAGATTAGTGCCAGAAGGCGCGTCGTCCTGTAAACACCATTATAATACCATGTTTATCTGCTTCTGCAATTGATGCAGCATCATTTATACTTCCACCTTGTTGGACTATTGCTGCAATTCCTTTTTTAGCTGCTGCTTCAACTGAATCTGCAAATGGGAAAAAACTATCAGATGCCATAATACCGTTTTTTGCCAAATCTCCTGCCTGCTCTAGTGCAATTTTGGTAGATCTAACACGAGAAGTTTGTCCAGAGCCAATGCCTCTTGTCATTGGTAAATTTTCATCAACAATAATAACAGAATTTGATTTAATTCTACTAACAAATTTCCAGGCTGTTCTCATTTGCTGCATTTGTTTCTCTGTTGGCTGCTTTTTTGTAACTACTTTCCAATCTTTAAAGTTTTCTTCAATATTTATATCTGCTGTTTGCCAAATAAATCCGCCATCAATCCATTTAATGTTATATGGGTCAAGTGCTTGTGGGATTTCTCCAAAGGTATAAATTCCCATGGTTTTTCGCACCTTTTGCAAAAACTCTAATGCGTCAGGTTCAATTACTGGAACACCAACAATATCTATATTTCCTCGTCTTTCGTCTTTAAATTCCCCAATTGCTTTAGCTGCAGCCATATCCATTGGTCTATTTAAAACAATTATGCCGCCAAATGCAGATTCTGGGTCTGCTTCTATTGCCCGTTTTAATGCTTGTTCTGGCGTACTTCCTAATGCAACTCCAGATGGACTATTGTGCTTAATAACAGCAGCAGCAGGTTCGGTAAACAATCTAACAGATTCAAGTCCTGCATTTATGTCTGTTACGTTAATTAATGATAATTCTCTTCCCCATTTTTTCTCCAAATGCTGTAAAGAAGAATTAAAACCCGGTCTTACATAGACAGCTCCTTGTTGATGTGGATTTTCTCCATATCGCAAATCAACTAATTTTCTACCTGGAATAGTAATTTCCCTAGGGAATTCTCCAGGTTCTCTCAAATAATTTGCAATTTGGCTGTCATAAAAGGTTAAGTGATTAAATGCTTTTGCTGCTAATTCTTTTCTAAAGTTTGGAGTAACAATGGTATTTCTTAATTCGTCCAAAACTCTTTGATAATCTTGTGGGTTTACCACTACTAATACATTTTTATGATTTTTGGCTGCTGCTCTTACCATAGTTGGTCCGCCAACATCAATATTCTCTACTGCTTCTTCAAAACTTGCACCTTTTGCAATTGTTTGTTCAAACGGATACAAATTGCAAACAACAATATCTATTGGTTTTATATTCAGTTTTTCTGCTTCTTTTACATGTTGTGGATTACTTCTATCGAATAAAATGCCTGATTCAATTTGAAAACTAATAGTTTTCATTCTCCCGTCAAAACTTTCTGGATTTCCTGTTATTTCTTGAATAGGAACAAATGGAATTTTTTGTTCTTCTAATACCTTTGCGGTTCCACCGGTAGAAATAATAGTGTAGCCTTGTTCAATTAACCCTTTAGCAAGGGTTATAATTCCTGTTTTGTCATAAACACTCAATAATGCGTATTTTTTCATATATTAAGCAACAGTTACTTCTACAAATTTTCTTTTTCCTACCTTTATAACTGCGTTATCTTTAATTGCAATTTCGCCAGTTGGGTCTAAAATTTTTTGATTGTCTATTTCTACTCCGCCCTGTTCTATTAGTCTTCTTGCATCAGATCGACTTGTTGCAAGATTAGTCTTTAATAATAAATCAATATAAGAAATAAGTCCATTTTCTAAAGTTAAGCTAACTGTTGGAATAGTATCCGGCATTTCTTTATTCTGTATGACTTTCTTAAAGTATTCTCGAGCTTGGGTTGCGATATCAGTGCTATATAAATCTCCAACTATTTGTTGAGCCAATAAATGTTTTGCATGCATTGGATCTTGACCCTTTTTAAGAGAATCTTCAATTACTGCAATCGCATCCAAATTAACATCTGTTGCTAGTTTATAATATTCGACAATAACACTATCATCAATTCTCATAATTTTTCCATACATATCATTAGGTTCGTCTTCTAACCAAATGGCGTTATTGCCTGTTTTACTCATTTTTTTGCCATCTGTGCCAATTAAAAATTCCATTGCTAAAACAAAGGATTCTTTATTTCGTAAATCTTTTTGCAAAGTTCTTCCTGCCTGCATATTAAAGGTTTGATCAGTCCCACCAATTTGAATGTCTGTATCCATAAAATAACTGTCATACCCTTGCATGACAGGATAAAGCGCTTCATGGAGTCCGACATGCTTGCCTTCTTTTAGTCTTTTTGCAATGAGTTCGCGTCCGGCAAATTCGCCAAAATCAAATTGTTGGGCAAGTTCGACAACTTTTTTGAAATCCAATTTACTCAACCATTCACTGTTGTGTTTTACTTTTATTTTTGAAAAATCCAAAATTTTTTCTGCCTGTTTTTTGTAGGTCTGGAAATTTTCTTCAATTTCAGCAGAGGTTAGGACGGGTCTTTCAGTATCCTTATCTGATGTGTCGCCAATGAGTGCAGTAAAATCGCCGATTAAAAAAGTGACATTATGTCCCAGTCTAGCAAAGGCTTGGAGTTTTCTCAGCGGCACAGCGTGTCCTAAATGAATTTTTGTTGCTGTGGGATCAATACCTAAATAAATATTTAACTTTTTTCCTGAG
>DASVYQ010000048.1:0-7266 GCA_036392095.1 Patescibacteria group bacterium | reverse complement strand
AATATCTGGTGCGTTTCCCATAACACCAACATATGCACATAACTGCATAAAATTCCAATCTCCCATGGTATCTCCTACTGCTAAAACATTGGTAAACGGAATATTAAGCTGTAAAAAAATTTCTTCAACTGCTGCTTTTTTAGATACACCTTTTGCAGTAATTAAATAAAATTGATGAGGAAGAAGAGATGGATGTAATGTCCAAATTAATTCTACGTTTTTAACAAATGGCTGTAAAACAGACTCTATCCTTTTTTTATCATTTTCATTATCAGCAATTGCAATCATATTAACTATTTCTATATTTTCTACAGTTTTTTCTAAATCATCTGGTAAGATAGGATCTTTTTGCAGTGTTTCTGCATGTTTTTTTGTTACTTCTGTATTTTCTTGATTCTTTTGGACATAATAATTATCTTGTGCATATACTTCTACATACACGTTATTTTGTATACAAACATGAATAATATTTTTTACAATTTGCTGGTGAATTGGTGAGGTTTTTATTACTTTTTTTTCTATTGGGTTAATAATAATTGATCCTCCATCCGCAATATGAGGATTATTTAAATTTGCATCTTTTACCAAACTTTCAATGGCAAAATTTCCTTTTCCCGTACATAAAACAATGGGAATATTTTTTTGACGAATTTCTGAAAGGCGCTTAATGACATCGTTATGTGGGTGAGGAAAATTAAACCCTGGCGTATCGCCTACCAATACTCCATCTACATCTAAAACAATTCCTTTTATCATATTTATGCATTAACTTCTTGAATTTCTCTTACGGAAAGGTTTGGATATTTTGGAAAAACTCCCATTCTATAGCTATATCCCTTAGAAACCTTAACAACACCTTTTTTTATTGCAAACTGAGGATAATAGGGTAATTTTCCTATGTCTTCTAACACTTGATTAAAAATTTCGTATTCAAGCCGTGTTTCTTGTAATTGATTTGAATCTGCTTCGTCAAGCAAAAGTAATGTTCCAACAATTGTAGCAGCAAAAACACCAGCAGAAAATTGGGACAGAACACCTGCTTCTCTTCCTAAGAAAAGAGTAACGACTAAAATAAAGGCTAACAGAATCATCATTAACCATTCCCCTGCACTTATTTCTCTGGGTGCAACTTCTGCTAATTGATAACGCGATTCTAGTACTTTATGAAACCCAGAAGTAACTGAACTTAATGCAGCTCTATGTCTATCATTTTTAGGTTCTAATGATTCAATTGGATCTATAAGAGATAAAAAATCTTGATCTGTTGATGAAATATGCTGAGCTAAAGAATAATCTATTGAAGAAAGAATATATTTTTCAATTTTTTCTTGTACTGCTAATGTAAAATCTCCCCCAATAATTGTAGCTGCATGATACATATATACTAAATTTGCCGTAAGTATAGATAAAAGTTTTTTAAGTTCTGAGAAATTTCCTATTACTTTTAAGATTTCAAAACTATATATTGCCCCAAAAATAAATGTTGCAGGCACTAAAATTACATCTATATTTTTATTTGAAGGTATTGGTAATATAAAAGAAAGCGTAACTAAAAGAATAGTTACCAGTAAAACCTTATAAAAAAGTGTCCTTTTCATATTTTAAAGAAGGGCTATATAGCTATCATATGAATCAAAAAGTTATTTTGCAAGCACAAAGATGCACCTCTTTCTGGCAAAAATCTGTTGGCATGTTGGCATATAAAAAACCAATTACAATTTATTTTGAAACTCGATTTGGTATTCACACGTTTGGATTGAAATTGCCGATTGATGTTGTAATTTTGAATAAAAAAAATCAGGTAATAAAGTTATTCAAAAATTTAAAGCCAAACCAAATCTTTTTATGGAATCCTTTGTATAAAAAGGTAATTGAAATGCCGGAAGGATATATTAATAAAAAAAATATTGCACATGGAACAACGATTATTGTGCAAATGTAGAAGAATCATTTTCTGTTGGCGATATATTGTAATAATTTAGTATGTCATGTGCAACAGCAAACCAAATCGGCGCAGCTGTTTCTGCTCCATAAATTGATGTTGTTGGTTTGTTAAGGATAACAAGCATGACAAATTTAGGGTTATCAGCCGGAGCAAAACCAATAAAAGAAGCAATTGTTTTTGAAGCATCATAATGTCCGTTAACAGGGATTGATGCTGTTCCTGTTTTCCCTGCAATTCTGTATCCTTTAAGTCGTGCAAAGCTTGCCTCTCCTTTGTTTGTAGTGTCGACCAATATTTCTGTCATAAGTTTTGCAGTTGTTGCCGAAATAGGTTGATCAACTTGCTTTGCAGGTAATGGAATTGTTTGACCATCTGGCGTATCTATTTCTGCCACAATATGTGGTTCCATTCTAACTCCGCCGTTAGCAATTGCAGAAAAAGCATCTAACAATTCAATTGGCGTAATAGAAATTCCCTGTCCAAAACCTGTTGTTGCTAAATCAATTGGGTACCATTGAGACCTCGGCTTTAGTGGGGGAGCAAATTCTCCTTGTAAATCAATATTTGTAGTTTGTCCAATCCCAAATTTTGTTAAATAAGACATCATTCTATCTAACCCTAATTTTTGTGCAATATATGTCATACCGGTATTATCTGAATGAATCATAATATCTATCATATTGGTATTAGGGAAATATTTATTATCCCATGTATGAATTTGATAATCTCCAACTGTTACCGGCTTATCACAAATAGGACAGGTTGAAGTTGGAGTTACCAGTCCAGCATCCATTGCAGCAGACATAACCAAGGGCTTAAAAGTGGAACCTGGTTCATAGGTATCTGTAATAAGGGGATTTATATAATCTTTTGTTTGAAAATCCCAAAAATTTCTTGGGTCAAAAGAGGGAAAAGCTGCCATTCCCAATAGTGCTCCTGTTTTTGGATCCATAACAGCTGCCATTCCAGAATCAGCTCCATACTGCGTAATGCCTTCTTGTAGTTTTTTTTCAAGATCGTACTGAATAACTCTATCTATATGCAAAACCAATGTTCTCCCATCTTGCTGACCTGAATTTGAAGTTAATTTTGCCAAAACCGGTTTTCCAAATGCGTCATGAACAACTGTGGTTTTTCCAACTCTACCTCGTAATTGTCTGTCATAATACCCTTCTAATCCAAAATAGCCCTTTTGATTTCCTAATGCATCTTTCCCCACAAAACCGATTAATTGTGCAGCCATTGATGCTTCAGGATAAAATCTAATTGGGGTTTCTTGGAAACCAATATCCGGCAAATTTAGTGCATCTACTTTTTCTTTTGCTGCCTCGTCTATACTTGTTACCAAAGGAACCCATACCTTATCTTTAAGAGAAAGCTGCGCACTAATTGAAGCTGAATCAACATGGAGTAATTGAGAAAGTGTATTACTCTCAAGAGTTATATCTTTTGTTTTTTGGGGATTTGCATATACTAAATACGATATTCTATTGGTTACAATTGGAAAATTATCAGATGTTTTTATATCTCCTCTAATTGGAGGAATTTCTAAATATTCTGCATATTGAGATTCTCCCATTGAGGAAAGTTCTGAAGCATCAATAATTTGCCAATAAAAGAGCTTTGACCAAATACCAAAAAATAAAACAACAAAGAAAATAAATATAGCTAAATAGCGCCATCTCATGGCTTAAGAGCAAACGCAGAATTTTGGGTAACCACAAGCATAGATTTTGATGTCTCATCCTCAAAACCCAATTGTTTTGCGCTTGCTTCTATATTAGTGAGGGAAGACAAAGTGTATAATTTTTCACTTAAAAGCATATTTTCTTTATCTAATGCTTGTTTTTGCGTTTGAACCTGACTCAATTCTAACCCAGCAGTTGTATACAATGTTCCAAAAACAATTTGGACAACAGATAATACAATTGCTGTAATAACAAATAATCCTAAAATAAATGCATGTCTCATATTTTTTCAAAAACCCGTAATTTTGCACTTCTACTGCGTGCATTTTCCCTAATTTCCTCTTCAGTTGGAACAATGGGTTTTTTTGTTACAACTGTTCCTAATCCTTTTTCTTCACATTCGTTTAAGAATTCTTTTACTATCCTATCCTCAAGCGAATGAAAAGAAATAACAGAGAGTCTTCCGTTTTTCTTTAAAAGTTCTACTGCTTTAGGCAATGCAATTTTTAAACTGTTTAGTTCATCATTTACTGCAATTCGTAAAGCCTGAAATATTTTTGTTGCCGGGTGAATTTTATGAAAACCTCTTGGATATCCTTTTATTGCAATTTGTGCCAATTCTGTTGTTGTCTCTATTGGCTTTATTTCTCTTGCTTTAATAATTTCTTCAGCTATTCGTTTTGCAAAAGGCTCTTCACCCAATTTGGTAAACAGCTCCATTAATTCTCCCTTTGTTAAACCATTCACTAAATCTGCTGCTTTTACAGACAGACTTGTACCCATTCTCATATCAAGATTTGCTTCTTTTTGAAAACTAAATCCTCGTGCACCCTCGTCAAATTGATGACTTGAAACTCCTAGGTCAAATAAAATTCCGTCAACTTGCTCAAATGTGTTTTCTTTGGCAATTGTGTCTATATCTTTAAAATTGCCTAAAGCAACAACCAAGTTGGGGTTTTTTATTTGTTCAGAAACAAAACGGAGTGCATCTTCGTCTTGATCTATACCAAGCACTTTACCCCCTCTTTGTAAAATCTCTTTTGTATGCCCTGCGCCACCCATTGTTGCATCTATAAATCGCTTGTTAGATGACACAGCTAAACTGTCTACCGCTTCTTGTAAAAGAACAGATGTATGGTAATAATTTTTTATCATGTTAGTCCTTTCAGTCTTGGGCAGGACTTTCTGATAACTTTTCGGCTACAGAAACGATTGTTTCTGCCAATTGCTTTTGATGTTCTTCCCATTTTTTCTTGTCCCAAATTTCTACAAATCGCTCAATTCCTGCGTAAATGACTTCTGTTTCTATTTGTGCATATTCTCGTAAAAATTCCGGTAAAACAAATCGTCCTTTGCTATCTAACTCTACGTATGTCGCATTCCCAAGTAAGTATCTTTGTAACTCTCGAGCATTTTTGTTGGTAAATGGTTTTCCTTCTGTTCCTTCTAATAATGTTTTCCAATTCTTCTCTGAAACAACAATTATGTTTTGTTCTAGTCCCTTTGTAATTACCAACGTATCGCCTAAAATCTCTCGGAATTTTTTAGGAAAAGCAATTTGGTGTTTTTCCGCAACTTTTCCTTCAAACTGTCCGATCAACATATTTTTTCACTTTAAAGAACAGGAACTTATATTCCTACTTTTTCCTACTTAGGACTACATATTCCATTCTGGACCTTTTTTCACAACGTGTCAACAACTACATATAGAGAAATTTTCCTACAACAAACACAATAGGTATGTTGGTTCTGTGAAAACTTTAGAAGAAATTAGGAGTTAGAAAGGTCAACGGATTTTTCTACACTGTAAATATTCCCGTCTTTTTTTGTAATTTTAAGAGTAAGTTTTACTGGAGAGACAACGGTATCATACCTGCATACGCCACTTGAGCAGGTTCCGAATTCTCGATATTTATCTGTTTTAATACTAGAGTTTCCATTTGCATTATCTATTTCTCCAAATAACCCTTGGTTAACTTCTTGTCCTTTTTGGTTTGCAGTATAGGTAATTGTGTATTCAACGTGAGTAATATCTGCTGCATTATTTAAAACAAATTGCATTGCATTTTTGTCTGGTCTAATGGTAATTTGAAGACCTACTTGGTCGGGAGTTAACGTTTGAACCATTTGCTCTTGTTGTTGTGCTGGTGCTTGCGCTTGTTTTTGAGGATTACCTTTTGTTAAGAAGTATATACCTCCACCTACAACTACAGCCAAAACAATTACTGCGGCAATAATCATGATAAGCTGTTTCTGCTTCATCTATTCCTTATTGTAACAAGTATGTTTTGTTTGTCAACTTAAAATCGCTCTTGTAAATACTGAGGAAGGCTGTCTATAGCAATTCTGTCTTGTTGCATTGAATCTCTATGCCTAACTGTTACAGTAGTATCATCCAGCGTTTGGAAATCTATAGTTATACAAAATGGAGTTCCAATTTCATCTTGAGTTAAATATCGTTTTCCAATATTTCCTCTATCATCCCACATAACAAGTCCTTGGATATTTTGTCTTACAATATCGTATACATCTTGTGCTTTGTTAATTAATTCCGGTTTGTTTGCCAATAAAGGGAAAACAGCTGCTTTAACAGGTGCAACTTTAGGATTGATAGATAATACTGTTCTTTTTTCTTCTTCTTTGTAGGAATCTGCCAAAACCATAAGAAGTAATCGATTAATTCCAACGGCCGGTTCTATAACATGAGGAACAATTCGCTTATTTGTTTGTGGATCAATAATTGCTAATTCTTTTTCTGAATATTCTATATGACGTTTTAAATCATAATCGGTTCGGTATGCCAATCCCCATAATTCTTTATATCCAAATGGAAATTTGTATTCCAAATCTTCTGTTCGTTTGCTATAAAATGATCTTTCTTCATCTGTATGTGCTCGCCACCTAAGATTATCTGGATTAATCCCCAAAGTTTTCGTGGCAAAATCCCACATTGCTTGTTTCCAATTTTCAAATAATATTTCCCAATTAGTACTCTCTGGATCAAAGAAATATTCAATTTCTCCTTGTTCAAATTCTAATGTGCGGAATACTGAATTTCCCGGAGTTATTTCATTTCTAAAGCTTTTTCCAAGCTGTGCAATTCCAAATGGAAGTCTGACTCTAGTTGAATTTACAACATTTTGAAAGTTTACAAACATTCCTTGTGCTGTTTCTCCTCGTAAATATGCTAAATCTTGATCTCCTTCAACAATTCCTAAATGAACTGGAAATAATAAATTGAATTTGCGAACATTTGTCCACTCAAACTCTCCACAGTCTGGACATGGGATTTTTAAAATAGTTATGATCTCACTTAATTGCTCTGTTGATAACCCTTCAACTTTTTTCTTAGTAAGAATCTTATCCATGAGTTCTTGAGGAACTTTATCTGTTGAAGATGGAACCTTAATATCTTGACTCTCGAGCCAATTTTCGATTAAGTGATCGGCCCGCATTCTTGTCTTGCAGTTTTTGCAATCAATCATGGCATCGGCAAAACCTGCTGTATGACCACTTGCTTCCCAGATTTTTGGATGAGAAATTAAAGAAGCATCAAGCCCTACAATATCTTTTCTTTTGTGGACAAATTCTTGCCACCAAAGATTTTTAATATTTCGCAATAACTCTGCTCCC
>DASVYQ010000047.1:0-4418 GCA_036392095.1 Patescibacteria group bacterium | reverse complement strand
GGGAAATTTCTCACATGAGTAAAGAACAAATTGTGTTGGCAATCCAAAATTTACTAGAAACAAAAAAACCAGGCAAGCAAGGTTTGAGAATTCTTATTTTAGCTCCGGTTGTAAAAGATAGAAAAGGAGAATACTCAGAATTATTTAAAGATCTTAAAAAGCGTGGGTATAGAAAAGTTAGAGTAGATAAAAAAGTCTATTCTTTAGAAGATGATTTGGTATTAATAAAAACCAACAAGCACACAATTGAAGTAGTTATTGATCAATTAATTTTAAATAAAGAGACTGACAAAATGCGTCTGGCAAATGATGTAGAGCAAGCATTAAAACTTGGAAATAGCGAACTTCTTATTTCAATTATCAATGACGCATCATTTGCAATGCCTGAATTTCCAAAAGAAATGGAAGATGAATTATTTTCAGAAAAATTTGCCTGTCCTGTCTGCAATATTTCTATTTCAGAAATAGAACCAAGAATTTTCTCTTTTAACACTCCTCATGGTGCTTGCCCAAATTGTAATGGATTAGGAACTGTTTTAAGTGTAGATGCAGAATTAATTATTAATGAAAACTTAAGTATTAACGAAGGCGGAATATTACCATTTGCTAACACAATGATGCATGACAGCTGGTTTACCAGAACCTTAAAAACTTTTTGTGAAGAAAATCATATTCCTCTTAACAAGAGTCTGGGTGATATGGATGAAGATAAAAAGAAATTACTTCTTAAAGGTACAGGAGATAAAGAATACGAAGTAGTCGGAGAAAACCGATGGGGAAGAACAACCGCAATTTTTGAACCTTTCCGTGGAGTTTTATTTGAAGTAAAAAAACGCTACTCAGATACAGAATCCATGTTTTTAAAAACACAATATGAAAAATTTATGCGGTATGAAACCTGCACAATGTGTAATGGCAGTAGGCTTAAAAAAGAAGCATTATCTGTAACAGTACATAATAAATCAATTGTTGAAGTAACAGATATGTCAATTGACGAAACAAAAGAATTTATGCAGCAATTACCTAGCATTTTTAATGAACGAGAACAACAAATTGGAAAATTAATTTTAAAAGAAATTTTAGAAAGACTTTCTTTTTTGGTAGACGTTGGTTTGGATTATTTAACTCTTTCTCGAGGAGCTAACACATTGGCAGGAGGAGAAGCACAAAGAATTAGACTTGCCAGCCAAATTGGAAGTGGATTAACAGGTGTTTTGTATGTGTTGGACGAGCCATCAATTGGACTTCACCCAAAAGATAACACAAAATTAATTAAAACATTAAAGCGGCTTAGAGATTTAGGTAATACAGTTTTAGTTGTAGAACATGACCAAGAAACAATGGAAGAGTCTGATTTAATTTTAGATTTTGGTCCTGCAGCAGGAGTAAATGGCGGAAATATTATTGCAAAGGGGACTCCAGAAGAAATTAAAAAAGACCCAAATTCCATAACTGGACAATATTTATCTGGAAAGAAAAAGATTCATGTTATTCCATCAGAAAATAGAACAAAGCAGCTTGAAGAAAGGTTTTTAACCATTCATGGAGCAAAAGAACACAATTTAAAAAATATAACCGTTAAATTTCCTTTGCAAAAACTAACAGTTGTTACCGGAGCATCTGGAAGTGGAAAATCAACACTTATTAATGACATTTTAGATAAAGCTTTATCACAAAAACGGGGAACTGGAATGTTTAAAGAAAAACCGGGAGAATTTGCCCGAATGACTGGTGACGAAAATATAAAACATGTTTTTACCATTGATCAGTCACCAATTGGAAGAACTCCTCGAAGTAATCCTGCAACGTACACCGGTGCATTTAATTACATAAGAGACATTTTTGCAAACACTAAGGAATCAAAAATGCGTGGATTTGGCCCTGGAAGATTTAGTTTTAATGTTAAAGGTGGACGTTGTGAAGCATGCCAAGGGGAAGGACAAATAAAAATTGAGATGCAATTTTTGCCAGATGTTTATGTCCCTTGTGAAGTTTGCGGTGGTACACAATACAGCAGCGAAGCATTAGAAATTTTATTTAACGGTAAAAATATTTCTCAAGTCTTACATATGAGCGTGTTAGAAGCCTTAGACTTTTTTGCATTTCACCCAACACTTTCATATAAACTGCAAACACTCGTTGATGTTGGTTTGTCTTACATAAAACTGGGCCAACCTGCTCCAACACTTTCTGGAGGAGAAGCACAACGGATAAAATTAGCTTCAGAATTATCAAAACGAGGCAAAGATGCATTGTATTTATTAGATGAACCAACAACTGGTCTTCATTTTGCAGATTTAGAAAAATTACTCAGAGTATTGCGAAGACTGGTCGATATAGGTAATACTGTAATAGTAATCGAGCATAATTTAGATGTTATTAAAAATGCGGATTACATAGTAGATTTGGGTCCGGATGGTGGAGATAAAGGTGGACAATTAGTCGTTGCTGGAACTCCAAAAGACGTTGCCGAATGCAATGAATCATATACCGGCCAATTCCTACGCAAAATGTTGCGCAAATGATTAAAAAACTCTTTGTATTCCTTTTTCTAGGCCTTTTTGTTGCCTTTTTTTCACAGCCTGCTTTTGCAGATACAAATTTTGATACTTCTTTTGATATTACCTACACGGTTAATACAAATGGTACTACACATGCTGTATTTAATGGGACAATGACCAATTTAAACAATACCGTCTATGCTCCATCATATTCATTAAAATTAGGATTTACTGATTTAAGTAATATTACTGCCTTTGATTCATACGGAAAGATAGATCCGATTGTTAAAGATGCAACAAACAGCAAAATTATTACCCTTAACTTTAATAAAAAAAATATTGGTAAAGGAAATAGTGTTAGTTTTGGATTTGCGTTTGACACTCAGGAATTGGCCACTCATATTGGAAATATTTGGGAGGTAAATATTCCAGGATTGGCTAATCAAACTGATTTTAAAAATTTTACTGTTCATTTACGTGTTCCTGATACCTTTGGACAACCCGCATATATTAAGCCGATGCAAACAGGTAGCAGTTTGGATTTTGATAAAAATACGTTAGGATCTGGAGGAATTTCTTTGGCATTCGGAACAAATCAAGTGTATGGGTTTACACTTAATTATCATGTAAAAAACACTAATATTTTTCCTGTTAAAACAGAAATTGCATTACCCCCATCTACTAATTACCAAGACGTTCAAATTACAGATATTTCTCCAAAACCCATAAATGTGCTCATGGATAAAGACAAAAACTGGCTTGCTCAATATTCACTGCTTCCATCACAAAAATTAACAATTATTGTAAAGGGTAATGTATTTGTAGGATTAACAGCAAAATCAGAAGAACTTTCTCCTGATTTACGAAAAATATATCTATTGCCCCAACCGTATTGGCAATCAAATGCGCAAGATATTCAAAGACTTGCAAAAGATCTTAAAACACCGGATGCAATTTATGCATATGTTTCTAATCAATTAACCTACGATTTTTCACGAGTTGCAGGAAAACAGCAACGAGTTGGAGCAGAAGGAGTTTTACAAAATCCAACTTCAGCTGTTTGTCTGGAATTTACGGACCTTTTTATTGCAATAGCGAGAGCCGCAGGAATTCCTGCAAGAGAAGTTGATGGGTATGCGTATACACAAAATACAAAAGAAAGGCCGCTTTTACTTACCAAAGACATTTTGCACACATGGCCAGAGTATTATGATGATGTGCAAAAGAAATGGATTATGGTTGACCCAACATGGGGAAATACAACACACGGAATAGATTATTTTCATACACTTGATTTTGATCATGTTGCATTTGCAATTAAAGGAGTAAGCAGTACTTATCCTGTACCGGCCGGTGGCTATAAATTTTTAGACACCCAAGACACAAAAGATGTATTTGTTTCGTTTAATCCGCTAGCCATAGAAAATGATGCAAAAATTTCTGTAAATTTAGATATGCCTTCGAATATACTATCGGGCTTTTCACTTAATGGAAATTTACTCGTAAAAAATGTTGGCAGTAGTCTTGTTCCCCAACAAACCTTTACGGTTTCTGCTACAAAATTTTCTCCTTCAACACAGACAATAACAATTCCACAAATTCCTCCTTTTGGTTTTGTTAGCAATCAAATCAGCTTTAATCAGACGTCTTTTTTGACAAATGAGACATCTCTTATTACAATACAAGTGGCTGGAGAAACCCTTACAAAAACAGTTACCGTTCATTCGTTTTTCCAATCAGAGCAATTTATTATTATAGGAGGAATTATCCTTGCAACAATTTTCTGTATCACAATATTTATCTTTGCCGCAAAATCCAGGCGTATACCTCTTTCTAAATGAAAACGGGGAAATTTTGTATGTGGGAAAAGCAAAACAACTTAAAAATAGAGTTTCTTCCTATTTTGCCAATCCAAAT
>DASVYQ010000046.1:0-6220 GCA_036392095.1 Patescibacteria group bacterium | reverse complement strand
GCTCAGAAAAATAATAAAACAAAAATTGGTTATTGTTTTATTTGCTGGACTTATTGCATTAGTTGTATTTGATATGCTCAGGTTTGCCACAAAATGGCAGCCATTTGATCCAAATTTGTTAATGTATCCAAATGTTCCTGTCATAGATGGGTTTAAACAAATTGAAGGGTACAACAGAGTTTTGGGTAATTTTGATGCAGGAACAGGGGTATATTATCATTTGCCATCTGTTGAAGGTTATGATGCATTATATATTAGAAAATATGGTCAGTTGGTGGCATCAATGACAGATGGAAAGTTGCAAGATTCGTATCGATCTGCTGTCTCTTTTATTAAAAATAATCAAAATACTCTTCAAATGGTTAAGTTACTCAATATTACATATATAGTTCATAAAAAAAGCGATGACTTTGTAGGTTGGACATTCCCATATTGGGATTACTCTGATCAATTTAAGCAAATTTTTGAAGATAACTCTTATAGAATCTTTGAAAATACTAAAGCCTTGCCTCATGCTTTTGTTGCCTCAAATTATGCTGTCAATTCAAGTGATCAGCAAAAAATTACAACATTACTTTCTAAAACATTTAATCCTGCTCAAACAGTTATTTTAGATAAAAATCCAGGATTTACTGCTTCTTCTTCAAATAATGCTTCTGCAACAATTACATCTTATACTCCAAATAGAGTAGCTATTACCGCAACAACACAAAAAAGGGCGGTTTTAGTGCTTTTGGATAATAATTATCCTGGTTGGAATGCAGTAGTAGATGGAAAGCAGGTATCGGTACTTACAGCAGATTATTCATTTAGAGGTATTGTTTTGCCAAGCGGAACACACAAAATTGTATTTAGTTTTGAACCATTGAGCTTTATTATTGGATTGTGGTTAGGCGTAATAGGAATTATTGGAGTAGTTTTAGGAACAATATTAAAGAAAATTACCAAAATTTAAGTTGTTTTAACGTAAATTTCTTCTTTGCAAAGAAAAATAAGTAAATAATATCTAAGATTCCAACGGTATTAATAACAAGAATAACAATAAACCAGTTTCTTTGTCTAAATTGTGCAGCATTCCAGAGTGCAATTCCTTTCCAAACTATACTCCAGGCAAAAAGTACATAAAGAAGGATTGTTGGAACATCTGGTGTAAAATTCATTAATTTATATTAACATACGCTTTCCAAGCTTGTCAAAACTTGTTACAATTATTCTGTGAAAATAGGTGTTTACGATCCGTATTTAGATACGTTAGGTGGAGGAGAGAAATACATGCTTACAGCAGCAGCATGTTTGGCAAAAGAGCATGAAGTTACTGTCTTTTGGGATAATCCAGAGATTGCAAAGGCTGCAAAACAAAGATTTGGAATTGACTTATCCCACATTTCATTTACAAAAAACATTTTTAATCCTCAAGTCCCTCTATGGGAAAGAATTTTTCAGAGCATGCAGTATGACAGAATATTTTATTTAAGTGATGGAAGTATTCCTGTAGTTTTTCCCAAAAAGCTTTTTTTACATTTTCAATTTCCTCTTGAATGGGTAAAAGGAAAAAGTCTTGGGAATTCTTTAAAAATGCAGCATGTAGCAGGGGTAATTTGTAACTCTCAATTTACAAAAAAATTTATTGATAAAACTTTTACTATAGATAGTACTGTTTTATACCCTCCCTCAACAGGAGAATTCTCAAAAAATAAAGATATAAAAAAAGAAAACATAATTGTAACAGTAGGTAGATATGGAAGATTGTCAGATAGTACAAGTTTTAAAAAACAGGAATTTATGATTGAAACATTTAAAAAAATGCTAAAAAATGGTTTAGAACAATGGAAATTTATTCTTGTTATTTCATTTAAAGAAAATGATAAAGTTTATATAGAAGAATTAGAAAAATCCATTAAGGGATTGCCAATAGAAATTATAAAAAATGCAGACAGTATTATTTTGCAAGATTTATATAGAAAAGCAAAAATTTATTGGCATGCAGCCGGATTTGGAGAAGATTTAGAAAAACATCCGGAATTAGCAGAACATTTTGGTATTGCAACAGTGCAAGCAATGGAGCAAGGAGCTGTTCCTGTTGTTTTAAATGCAGGAGGACAAATAGAAATAGTTAATGAAAGTGAAAACGGTTTGCTTTGGAGTTCACAAGAAGAATGTATAGAAAAAACAGAAAAAGTAATAAAAGATAAAAAGTTATGGGAAAAGTTGTCTAATAATGCCGAAAAAAAGGCTGAAGAATTTACTGTTAATAAATTCTGCCAGAATTTATCGGCAATAATGCAATGAAAAAGTTATTGCCAATTATTGTTTTTATAGGGATAATTTTTTATTTTTTTAAACCATTTATTGTAGATGGATTATTACCTATTCCTTCAGATAATTTAATAGGGTTATATCATCCGTATCGCGATTTATATGCAAAAGAAAACCCTCGTGGGATTGCATACAAAAATTTTCTTATTTCAGATCCAATAGAACAACAATATCCTTGGCGATATCTTTCAATAAATATTTTTAAGCAAATGCAATTTCCTATTTGGAATCCATACAGCTTTTCAGGAACTCCACTTTTTGCAAATCAGCAATCGGCTGTTCTTTATCCGTTAAATGTTCTTTTCTTTATTTTCCCATTTGCGTTTAGTTGGAGCACACTTATTTTTCTTCAGCCATTATTGGGAGGATTATTTATGTACTTATACTTAAGGAAAATAAAATTGTCACAACTTCCTTCACTATTTGGAGCAATAATATTTGCATTTTCTGGATTCTCTATGGTTTGGATGGAGTGGAATACGATTATGCAGACAATTATCTGGTTACCTCTTGTTTTATATATAAAAGAAGTTCTCATTCATAAATTTTCTGTTACCTGGGCAATAGGGTTATTGTTTGCCGAAAGCTTGGCATTTTTTGCCGGTCATTTACAAACGTGGTTTTATTTAGTTTGCATTACTAATGCATATTTAATTTTTAGAATTTTAGAAACAGCAAAAATGCAATATCCAAAAGATTCAATATTTGTTGCCTTTATTAAGAAATATGTACCATTTTTAGTAGTTGGAATTATATTTCTTCTTATTATTTCTATACAAATAATTCCGCTTTTCCAATTTATTTCTTTATCTGCAAGAAATGTTGACCAAGCTGATTGGCATCAAATCGGATGGTTTATTCCCTGGCAAAATCTTGTTGGATTTATTATCCCAGATTTTTTTGGAAATCCTGCAACGCTTAATTATTGGGGTATTTGGAATTACATGGAATTTGCAATATATGCCGGTATTGCTCCATTTATTCTTATGTTATTTTCATTTTTTTCTATTAAAAGTAGATTCGTTGCGTTTTTTTGGTTTATTTTAATTGTAGGAATTTTATTCGCATTCCCAACACCTATTGCACAATTGCCATATATATTGCATATCCCATTTTTATCTACATCCCAACCAACTCGACTTGCCTTTGTAATTGATTTTACAATTGCAATACTTGCAGCATTTGGTCTTGAAAGATTTTTGGAAGTAAAGAAAAAAATATACATTCCAATTCTTATTACAACATTAGGCCTTACATTTTGTTGGGTTATTGTTTTATTTAATCAAAAGTTCTTTCAGATCCCATTAGATAATTTACTCGTTACAAAGCGCAATCTTATTTTGCCAACAGGAATTTTTTTAGCAAGTTCATTATTACTACTGCTTCAATTAATACCACAAATTAAAAATAGAAAATTTATTCTTTCATTTATTGCCATGCTTATCATTGCAATTACAACAATTGATTTAATTCGATTTAATCAGAAATTTATACCATTCACCCCTCAGAAATATTTGTATCCGCAGACAAGTTCTTTAAATTTTCTACAAAAAAATTTACATGAATTTAGATTTATGACAACAGATAGGCAGATTCTTCCTCCAAATACATCTGTAATGTATAAAATTCAATCTGTTGATGGATATGATCCATTATATTTACAAAGATATGGAGAATTTGTTGCAGCAATGGAAAGAGGGAAGCCAGATATAAATCCTCCATTTGGCTTTAATAGAATAATTACCCCAAAAAATTATAGGAGTCCTTTAGTTAATTTATTAGGGGTAAAGTATGTTGTAAGTTTATCCAATCTTTCTGATCAAAATTTAAAAAAAGTTTTTATAGAAGGGGAAACAAAAATTTATGAGAATACAAATGTAATACCAAGAGTATTTAGTGTTACATCGGTTATTCCTGTAAATACAAAACAAGAAGCAATAAATAAATTATTTTCTGATATAAATTATTTACAATATGCAGTTGTTGAGGGGTATAAGAATCAACAAACTTCTTTTGGCTTAAGTACCACTACAATAATTAGTTATAAAGAAAATAAAGTTATTCTTTCTGTTGAAGGAAATAATACCAGTTTTGTTGTGTTAACAGATAGTAATTACCCAATTTGGCATGCATATATAGATAACTCTAAAACAACAATATATCAAACAGATTATCTCTTTAGAGGAGTAATTGTTCCACCAGGTAGGCACACAATTACATTTACGAGTGGCATAATATAAGCTTGGCTGGTAAAATACTGTATATGGATATTAGCATTATTATCCCAAATTATAATGGTGTTGATCTACTGCGAAAGAATCTACCCAAAGTAATTGATTGCATAAAAACGTATAGAAGCGGCAAGGTAGAATTAATCATTCCTGATGATGCTTCTACCGATGATTCTGTTACATTTTTGGAGGAATTTGCTAAAAAATCAAAAGTAGCTTGCAAAGTCGTAGCAAATAAAAAAAATAAAGGATTTTCAGGTAATGTGAATAGCGGAGTCGCAAAAGCAACAGGAGATATTTTACTTCTTCTTAATACAGACGTAATCCCTCATAAAGGTTTTCTGGATCCTTTGGTTGCTCACTTTGAAGATAACAATGTATTTGCAGTTGCATGCATGGATGAGAGTGTAGAAAATGGATCAATTGTTTTGCGAGGAAGAGGTGTCGGGAGATGGAGAAGAGGTTTTTTACTGCATAGCAAAGGGTCAGTAGATAAAACAGCTACCCTTTGGGCAAGCGGCGGAAGCAGTGCTTTTAGAAAAACAACATGGGAAAAATTAGGGGGATTAAATGAGTTATATAATCCGTTTTATTGGGAAGATATAGATTTATCTTATAGAGCTAAAAAGGCTGGATTTGCTGTTCTCTTTGAACCAAAAAGTAAAGTTGTCCATGAACACAGTAAAGGGGCAATTAAAACGCAGAATACAACAGAAAAAATTACAAAAATTGCTTACAGAAACCAATTTTATTTTGTATGGCTTAATGTTACCGATCCTACTCTTATATTTTCTCACTTTTTTTGGCTTCCAATGCATCTTCTTCGGGCCCTAACAAGAGGAAATACAGAACTTTTAGGTGGATTTTTCGAAGCTCTTTTGCATTTACCCCAGGTTTTAATAGCAAGAGCCAAAAATTTAACATTATTTAATTGCTCCGACAAGGACGTTATAAATTCTGTACAATAAGCATATGAAATTATCAATTGTTATTCCTGTATTTAATGAAGAAAAAAGTGCGGTTGAGGTTATTAAAAAAGTTGAAGAAGTAAAAATATCTGATTTTGAAAAAGAAATTATCATTGTTAACGACGGATCTTCTGACAAAACAGGCGAAATTATTAAAAACTTTCTTAAAAAACAAAAATATAAAAATGTATTTTTCTTTGAACACAAACAAAATATGGGTAAAGGAGCTGCTGTAAGAACTGGTTTTGAACATACAACGGGAGACTATATAGTTATTCAAGATGCAGATACAGAATATAATCCTAACGATATTCCGAAGTTGTTAGAACCAATTAAAAAAAAGGAAGTTAAAGTTGTCTTTGGGACAAGACTTAATAGAATGCCTCATTTTCTTAAAGAAGAAAGCAGAGGATTATTTTTGTCACATTATTTTGGTAATAGATTTTTAAGTTTAATAACAAGTATCCTTTATTTCCAGTGGATTACCGATATGGAAACCTGCTATAAAATTTTTCCAAGAACTGCTGTTAATAATATGCAACTGCATGCAAGAGGATTTGAGTTTGAACCAGAAATCACTGCAAAGTTATTAAAATTAGGTCTTAAAATAAAAGAAATTCCGATAACAACAAAACCTCGAGGGTATGAAGAAGGAAAAAAATTAAATGCAATTAAAGAAGGTCCAATTGCATTGTGGACTTTGTT
>DASVYQ010000045.1:0-4626 GCA_036392095.1 Patescibacteria group bacterium | reverse complement strand
TGCGAGAGAGTACTTTGATTTATTTACGAAAGAAGATCTCATTATTGCCCCTTCCCAGAGTGGCGAGACTGCTGACGTTTTGGAAGTACTGGAATATGCAAAGAAAAAAGGAGTGGCGATTGCGACAGTTGTTAATATGCCCGGATCTCTTATGACAAGAATGTCTGATTATAAATTTATGTGTCAAGCTGGTCCAGAAATTTGTGTTGTATCAACAAAGGTTTTTGTTTCACATATTGCATGGGGATATCTTCTTTCAAAAGCTGCAGAAGGACAGTTTAGTCAAGGAGTTGAGAACATGGAATTTTTAGCAAAAAGTATTGAAAAGTATTTAGACAATAAAGAAAACATTTCTACAATTAAAAAACTTGCAAAAAAATTAGAAAAATCAAAAGACATATTCTTGCTTGGTAAGTCACAAAATTTGCAGGTTATGAAAGAAGGAATGGTAAAAATTATTGAAACAACATATAAGCATGCTCACGCAATCCCGGCTGGAGACTTAAAGCACTACGCAATAACTCTTATGGAGGATGGTGTCCCTGTAATAGTTGCTCTTTCCAATGATGTAGTTCGGTCAGATGTTATTAATGCTATTCATGAAGTCCGATTGAGAGGCGCAGAAGTCATTGGTATTTCATCAGAAAAACTTGAAAGTTTTGATTATTTTTTACCTGTTCCTGATACACAAGAAACAAGTGCTATTATGCATGTAATTCCACTTCAGTTATTGGGATACTTTATTGCAGTGGAACTTGGAAATAATGTTGATAAGCCTCGAAATATTGCAAAAAGTGTAACAGTAAAGTAAAATTTCTTCTTTTTTCCCTTCAAAAATGGTATACTCGTAGATGCGCACTACAAGCTTATGGAAAAAACACTTATTATTTTACATGGGTGGGGATTACAAGGCAGTAAGTACGATACATTAAAAAACATTTTTCAAAAAAAAGGATTTAGAGTCTATGCCCCGGATTTTCCAGGATTTGGTAATCAACTTATTAAAAAATCAGAAATGACTATGGACGATTACGTCATTTTTCTTAAAGATTTTTATACATCTCAAAATATAAAAAAAGCATATTTGATTGGGCATTCATTTGGGGGAAGAGTTGCGGCAAAATTTGCTGCAAAATATCCTACTCTTATTGAGAAAATTGTATTTACCGGAAGCCCTCTTATAAAACAAAAACTGTCATTTAAAAAGCGAGTTGTGCAATCTTTTGTCAAAAAAGGGAAATTTTTATTTGATTTTGCTCCTTCATTTTTGAAAGATTCTATGCGATGGGGAGTATATAGATTTATCGGAGAATGGGATTATTATAAGGCTAAAAATTTAAGAGAAATATTTAAAAACGTAATTAGTGAAGATGCATCTGTTTATTTGGACGAGATAAAAAATCCTGTACTTGTTTTGTGGGGGAAGCTTGATACAGTTGTTCCATCAAAAGTAGGAAAAATGATTGCGAAAAAAATACCTCATGCGAAATATGAAGAGATAGCCGACGCAGGTCACGCAGTTATTTATCGTAATTCTCAATCATTTGCAAAAAAAACATTATATTTTTTTAACTCATGAATATTTTATACATAATATATAGTATTGGTTTTTTTCTTTGGATAGCAAAAACAGTTCTTTTTTGGACATATCTGTGGCAATTAAAAGAGTACAGAATTGATAGGTTACTTGTTCATTTAAAAGGGACTATTCAGGGGAAATCAATCCTTTTGTCTCCATTTCTTTTAATCAATTTTCTATTTATAATCGGTTTTACTTTTGTAATTCTCAATGAAGAGACAACACTTGGGTGGTTTAACATTCTTGGCGGTTTCTTTTTTATTATTGAAGGACTTTATTTTATTTCGCAGATAATAAAAAATTCTTTTAGAAGACCGACATTTACTCCCAAAGCGCTCATTATTTCACTTGGAAGTATTTTTATCTTGTCGATAATATATAGTCTTCCTTTAACAACTCCAATTGCTTGGTTGTTGCTTGTTCAACTTCTGTCGCCGTTAATAGTAGCAATTCTTGTCTTTACATTTTCTTTTCCAACGGAGCTTCATAAAGATTATCTCATTGAAAAAGCAAAGGAAAAAATGAGAAATCAAAAAAACCTTCTTGTTATTGCCGTGAGCGGAAGTTATGGGAAAAGTTCTACAAAAGAATATATGGCTCATATTCTTTCCAAAAAATTCTCGGTAGTAAAAACTCATTTTTCCAACAACACACCAATCGCAGTCGCAAAAACAATTCTTAGTGAATTAAAAAATAATACAGACATTCTAATCGTAGAAATCGGATCATATAAAAAGGGCGAAGTTAAAGAATTGGCAGATATTATTTCTCCAAAAATAAGTGTTACCACAGGAATAAGCGATCAACATTTGGCTTTATATGGAAGTATGAAAAATATTTTGGAGACAGAAATGGAGTTGCTTGAATCTCTTAATAAAAACGGTTTAGCACTGCTTAATGGAAATAGTCTTTTTATTATGCCGTTGTTTGACAAATCAAAAAAGAAGACACAGTTTTATGTGTCTGGAGAGACATCAGTGAAGGTCTTAAAAAAAGATATTGGAATTTTTGCAAACAACATTAAATCATCAAAAAATGGAGTGCAATTTGATGCGTACGTTAAACAAAAGAAAATTTCTTTTGAGACAGATTTAATTGGGACACATGTTGTTGAAAATATTCTGCCAGGTATATACGTTGGATCACTGCTTGGAATGACACAAAAGGAAATCCAGAATGCCGTTTTAACATTACAACCGTTACAAAAGACTATGAAGAAAATTGTATTGCAGCAGGGAATAGTTGTTATTGATGATACGTTTAATGCAAGTCCAGAATCTGTTCTCTCGGCAGCATTATATGCATCTTTTTATACAAAGAAAAAGATTTTTGTTTTGACACCACTTATTGAATTAGGGAATAAGTCACGAGAATATCATTATAAAACAGGGAAAGCACTTGCACATTTTGATTATCTATTTTTAACAAACAAAAATTATAAAAAAGAGATTGAATTGGGTATTCGTGATGCAAAAGGGAAATGTAGTGTTATTGTTGATTCCTCTTCTCGCATTGCAACAGAAATAGAAAAAATTGCTCAAAAAGGAGATATCATTATTTGTGAAGGAAAAGAAGCAGGAAATGTTTTAAACCAATTAATATGAAAAGACCGATTGCTATAGGGCTTGCTCCAAATACAGAAAAAAAAGATGCTCTTCTTGCATTAAAGCTTCTTTTAAAACCGTGGAACTATTTGAAAGGAGATAGCCCTCGACGTCTTGAAGACTGGTTTCGAAAAAATTACAAAAAAAAGTATGTGTTTTCTCTCTGTTCTGGAAGAGGTGCATTATATTATGGTTTGAAGGCATTAGGTGTTAAAGAAAAAGATGAAGTTATTCTCCAGGCGTTTACCTGTGCTGCAGTTGTCCAAGCAGTCAAAAGTACAAAAGCAAAACCAGTATATGCTGACATTGATGATTCTCTAACAATAAATCCTGATATACTTTCTCGTTTGATTACACCAAGGACAAAAGCAATTATAATTCAACATACATTTGGTAATTCGGCTGATTTAGACAAAATTAAAAAAATTGCGAAAGAGAAAAATATATTTATTATCGAAGATTGTGCACATGGTATTTATCCTGATAAAAAAATAGCACAAGTTGGAGACATTGCAGTATTTAGTTTTGGACGAGACAAAGCATTCTCCTGTGTTAGTGGCGGAATTGTGATGACAGGAAATAAAGATATTGGAGATAAATTAAAGACATTATATAAAGGAAAAGATTTTCCATCTACACTTTGGGTTATACGAAATCTTCTTCATCCATTTTTGTTCTACTATTTCGTTCTCCCTTTCTATAACTTTCTTTCTTTAGGAAAAGTATTGCTTGTTATATTTCAAAAAATGCACTTTCTTTCATTTCCTGTTGATAAAAGTTCAGTTGTTATTTCTGCAACGGATACAAAAAAAATGCCGCCTGCACTTGCAGAGCTTGCTCTTCTCCAACTAACAAAATTAGATAAATGGAATAAAAGAAGAGTAAAAATATCTGAAGTATATAAAAATAAATTTGCTAATATAACGCCTTTCCCAAAAGTGGATACCTACCCACTTCTTCGGTTTCCGATATGTGTTGATGATGCTCAGAAAATGCTTTTATTTTTTAGAAAAAAGAAACATATTTATTTGGGAAACTGGTATAGTAACATTATAGATCCAAAGGGTGTAGATTATAAAAAATTAGGATATATTCAAGGAAGTTGTCCAAAAGCAGAAGAGGTAGCAAGAAAAATTATTAACCTTCCTACGTATCCTTTACTTTCGGATGCAGACGTACAAAAAGTTGTTAAAGAGGTCTCAGAATATGTTGCAAATAAAGGAAATAACTAGTAAAAAAATTTGGGATACATTTCTTTATAAAACCTACAAAGATTTTTTACCTTTCTTTCAAAGTTGGGAATGGGGAGAAGTTCAACACAGTCTTAGTCATAAAATAAAACGATTTGGTATTTATAAAAATTCTACACTTTTGGGAGTTTTTCTTAGTACTGAGGTTAATGCTAGGAGGGGTCGGTATATCCATCTAAGGCATGGTCCCGTT
>DASVYQ010000044.1:0-6737 GCA_036392095.1 Patescibacteria group bacterium | reverse complement strand
CTGCTATCAATAACTCTTTATTTAGTGCATTAACAGTTGGAGCAATAGCATACCCATCCGCATTATATGCAGTTGGAAGTTCAGTATTATTGAACATATCTTTCGGAAGAGATGATATTGGTATTGAGACTGCTCCTTGTGGAGATAATCCACCAACGTTATATGTGAATGATTTTTGTAGAATATAATTCTCAAATGCATTATTAATTTTTTGTGCAATTTCTTGCTGTTGCCACAAAACACCAATAAATGCATTATGAAAATCTATGTCTTGTGCATACTTGGATTTATAAATTTCATTATTATTCTCAATCAAGGGAGATAAATATGAATCGATTAATTTTAACTCTGAAAAATTATTTTGTTGCATATATATCTTTGTGAGTCTATTGAGAGTAGTAAGATAAATGCTAAGCACATCTGTAATAGGTTTCCATTCGATTGCTTCCGCATTTCGTGTGCCATATACTGCCACGCTCGACAATTCAGCTACTCTTTTTAAAGAAAGTTCTAGAAGGAGTTGTGTTTTTTCATCATTGGTTGTTGCCTTAACAAGGCTAACATTTTCCCTCCAGCGTTTTATCAAATAAAGAAACGACCCAGGATTAATAAATGATGTCTGTACCCCAGGCTCTGCCTCATCGGTAAATATCTGACATGAAACACACACGTCCATATTGATTGTTTTTGATGCAGAAATTCCAGAAGTATCACTGCCTTGGCTTGGCGATGAAATTACAACACTGTTAGTAACAGGCAATATGCTAACAAGACCTGATGTATCGCCATTGTAAATGGCAAGTCTATTTTCAGCGGAAATCTCACTACCCGAAGCGTTATCTAATTTATAGAGAATCCATGGACCATCCTGCCAAACAACAGAAAACAAATGTGATGACTCGATGGCATTTTTATATACCGAAGGGGGCTCCATGGGAGACGAACCATAATTAGTCACCACATCTTGTGTCAGAAGGATTTCATGAATATTCAACTTCTTTGCCATTTGTAAGAATTCATCGTATTTCTCATTGGTAAGAAGCGAATATGTTTTGTCTATTAGAGTTCTGTCATCGCCAGAAAGCTGTGCCCTATCATAAAGAAATGTATTTCTTGATAACAAAGAAAACAGAGACGATGCTCCGAAATAACCCCAATTATAGAGATTTAGAGGATAATCCCTATTCTCTGAAGGAACAACCAATGTTCTAAAATTATTGTCATGTTTATCCTCATATGATTTAAAATTCAATACATATTGCGGAATTTTCATCATAGTACCAAATGGCGCATTAAAGACAAAATTTTGTTTTTGGAAAAATGGAAAGTTATACAAAAGAATACAAGACATAAGTAAAATCCAAAAATAAATATGTAATTTCTCTGTTATAAATTTCTCAAATAAATAATAAATACTAATACCAATCAGTACTGAGAATGAAAAATATAATGTAATGATAAATTTATAGTATGCAGATCGAAAAGCTACGAATCCCGGCACATGATTCATCATAAAGACATAAAAAGATCCAAACGGCGCATGAGACCCCGCTGAAAAAAGAATCGCAACTAAAGAAAGCATTATAAGAAAAATAACAATAAATTTTTCCTTTTTCTCTTTAACTAAAAGAGCAGATGCATAAGCCAATATGGGAAAAAGGAAGCTGCCAATTATAAGAAGAGGATTCAAGAAATAATAATTTGAATAAAATCCTGGATGGTTATACCAATTATTGTCCCCCTGAAGTCTAAATAGATTAGTATAACTATCATACTTACTAATAAAATTTACCCAACTAATATTTGCACCAACGCTTCCTCCATTGACCGCAAGCGTTGTTGTAAATTGATGTTTAAAGAAAGCGAGAAATGGAAACAGCCAATAGGCATTGAGGAAAGTGAAAATAATACCTGAAAAAAATATAAATAAGCCAATACTACTGATAAATGTCTTCAGAGATTTTCTTGTTGTAGTTGTAATAAGAAATATAAAGAATAGTACACCAATAGCAATAATTGATGAGCCAAGCAAAGGTACGCCCGTAATCCCACCTGCACTCAAAAAGAAAAATGCAATATTAATATATATTGCAGACTTTAAAGGAGACCATTCCCTTCTTAAGAATTTAAGTAAAATCAACATTAATATAGGAAGCAATGCATAAGCAGAGAAGGTTGGTTGTTCACCATTGAGCCAAAAAGTAAATAAGTATAGATTAAAAACATATAAAACCACTGTGCTTAAGCGAAGAAACCAAAATTTTTTTAACGGATATAAATAGGAGATAAATAGATACATCGAAATCGACATAATAAAAAACCAAAATATAAAAGTGACTTTTTGAACCGAATAAAACGGAGCACCTATCAAACTTAAAAATGCCTGTATTCCATGGAAAGGCAGTAAACCAGTGTACGTTGTCATATTTACACCAAAATTTACTGACGATAACCATAAAGAGCTTCGTTGCAAAAAGTACCCAATAAAATCAATCGGATATCCAGAATCAAGTCCTATAACCATTTTGCCGGATGAAAACCACAGGAGAGGAGTAAGACTAATAATAAAAAGAAATAAAACCTCGAGTAGTATAAAATAATTTTTCTGTATTTTTTTTAACATATATTAGTCTTTGTAATCTTTAGGGTTTTTGAAAAAGGTGTAGTAGTATGAAAATCTAGGATTACGTTTAACATACGACATAAGCTGCGAATCACTAATCTTACGAATATTTTTCTGAATTTTATTTCTATCTTTCATGTAGCAAGGAGTACTCAGTAATCCAACAAGAATACCTAATTGAGCACCAAATGCCCTACTTAGTCCACCTTTTAAAAAGGTTAGCAACACAAAACCCTCACTGAACAAAATAACAACCGGTAATGTTTTTAACATTTCAACTATACTAAGATTTTTAAAATAAGAGACAATCCTATTTTTATAAGATCGATACATCGTGACATAATCCTTCGTCATAACCTGCATATCTCCACCACCATAATGATAGATAATACTTTTAGGCTCATAAATTATTTTTTTACCAGATAACCAAACTCTATGACAAAGATCCGTCTCCTCAACATAGCACACAAAAGTTTCATCGAGACCACCGAGCGCAAGGTAATCTTTTCGCCTCATGAGTACACATGCTCCTTTTATAGAGTATGCATACATCTTTTGAGAATATAGTTTATTCTTATATGGCTTCATATAACCGAAGTGATATAAAAATCCTGTTGAGGTAAAAAATGAGCCTACCGAATCTAATAATTTTGGATAAATCATGCTACGTATTTGAGGCTGGACCATTCCCAAGCTTGCATCGTGTTCCATGTCATTAAGAAGTGGCTGCAGGAAATCCGGTGTAACCGTTGTATCGTTATTGAGTAATAACACATATTCTCCATGAGCCTTTCTCACACCTAAGTTTGTTCCTCCTGCATAGCCCCGATTCTTCTTAATCTCAATTACATATATATTAGGATAATTTTTTTCGAGAAATGTAGTGGTATCATCCGTTGAACCGTTATTCACAACAATAATTTCAATATTCTTATATGTAATCTTTTCAAGGGATTTTAAACACTTTTCAAGACGTTTCCGCCCATTATAGTTAAGGACAACAATGGAAACTTGCTTATTTTTACTCATGCTTCTTTTTAAGGAGGGTTATATATCGGGCAAGGGCATCCTTCCAGTCTGGCAATACTACTCCAAGTGACTTTGCTTTTTTATTATCCATAACATTAAATTGAGGAATTCTTACACCATTGAAATAGCCTTTTCTATCAACTGGAATAATTTTCATGTTTAGATGTGCCCGTTCTACAATTTCTTGTGCAAAATCTGCCCACGAAGCATAACCCTCATTTATGAGGTGATATATATCCACAGGTGCATCCTTTGCCAAAAGCTTAAGAGTCCCTTCTGCTAAATCAGCGGCATATGCAAGATTTGCCTTTTGATCCGATGAAATTTCAATCTCTTTTTTTTCTTTAGCTTGGTTTAGTATGTATAATACAAAATTTCCGCCTTTGCTTTTACTTCCAGACATCCCACCATATACTCCATTTGTGCGAATAATAATTGTATTTGGATTATAAGAAAGAGCAATATATTCACTTGCAAGCTTAGATATCCCGTAAATCTGGACAGGATTTGGTCTATCATCTTCTTTGTATGGGTCATTAGAAAAACCGTCAAACACTTTATCTGTACTAAAATGAACAAATTTTGCATTAACTGCCTTACATACATCAGCAATATCTTTAACTGCTGCCGCATTTACATGAAATGCAATTTCTGGAAATTTTTCGCATTCTGGCACTACGTGATATGCTGCCGTATTGATAACAACATCTGGAGCAGAATAACTAATTTTTTCTTTTAGTAATTCTCTTTGAGTAATATCTAAATCATTATGTCCATAGGCATCAATTTTATGACCTAGCTTAATTGCTTGTTTTTCAAGTTCTCTACCTATTTGACCATCTTTCCCTATTAAAAAAATTTTCATATTAGTTAAAGTCTGGCCAATTACCATCTTTATCTGAAACTATTACCTTTTTTATTGGCCACTTAATTTTATGGAAAGGATCATTCCAGCGAATACCACGCTCATCGCTTGGTGAATAAAGTTGTGAAACAAAATATTCAACCATGCAATTATCTTCCAGCGTTTGAAACGCATGCGCACACCCTTTTGGAATAAGTAGCATTTTCTTATTTTCTGCAGACAATATCTCTCCTACCCACTGGCCATATGTGGGCGATTCTGGACGAATATCAAGTGCAACATCAAAGATAGAGCCTTGTAGGCACTGTACAATTTTGTCTTCCTGCATTGGGGAAATTTGGTAATGTAAACCCCTAATTGTTCCTTTTTCAGCTGTAAACGATCTATTCGCCTGGGCAATCGAATAATCAATCCCTTCTTTTTGCAGTTCTTCTTTTGCGAAAACCCTCATAAAATACCCACGACTATCCCCTCTTGGCTGAGCATCAATAGTATAAACTCCATTAATTTTTGTTTTTGAGTAAATCATTTTTTATTCCAAAACAGATCATCCGAGAGCTGCTTACTGTCCTTTAAAAGCTTTAATTGATGCAACCTCGTAAAGGTATGTGTTAAAAAATCTCCTTTTGAATATCCTCCTTTTTTAAGATGTTTTACTAAATCTTTAATTGATTTTTCCAGTGTCCACTTTTGCTTTATGTGCGGAAAAATACTTTTAAACTTTGCGAAACTTACCTTATAACTTCTTGCATCTTTTCCATGCTCTCCCGTATAAGTTACCTTACAACCAGGAACAATTTTCTCAACGTAATCTAAAATCGTCTTTACTTGAAAATTATTTTCATCAAAACCAATATTAATAATTTCTGCGTTTATTTTTTTACCATCAATCTTTAAAAATTCTATAAAAATATTACTTAGATCTCTCACATCAATAAGTGGCCTCCATGGACTACCATCGCTCATCACTCTTATTTCTCCCATAGCGATAGCGCAAGCTGTAAAATTATTTACCACTAAATCATCTCTAAAAATAGGTGCGTAACCATAAACCGTTGAATTACGCAGAAAACCAACTACAAATGAGTCATCTGCAAGTTTTTTTAATTCGTCTTCCGTAGAAATTTTAGACTTAGCATAGGCAGTAAGAGGATTTACCGGTGATTGCTCATTGACTACTTCCTCTTTACCTATTCCATAAATACTGCAAGAGGAAGAAAAAAGAAACCTCTTAACGCCAGCTTTTTTTGCCAATTTTGCAAATTTAATTGACGCTTCGAAATTAATTTTTTCTGTTAAGCCATCATCCAATGCGCCCATAGGGTCATTAGAAAGTCCTGCCAAATGAATAACGGCATCTACCCCTTTAAGGTCAACATCTGATACATCTCGGATATCCTTTGTTATTTTTTTGTACTGAGGAAACGTATCTGCATCGAGCAAACGCGTAAAATACCCAGAATCCAAACCGACAACATCATATCCTTGATCAATCAATAGAGATACCAGTGTTGAGCCTATGTAGCCTCTATCTCCTGTAACAAGAATTTTCATATTATTTCCATACCTTCCACTTCGGACCTTCTTTCCACAATTTATTCATTTCTTCTACATCCTGGTATGTATCCATTGCTGACCAAAATCCATCATGGGTATACACTGCAAGTTGTTTTTTTTCAACAAGTCTATCCAGAGCAACCTCAATCATTTCGTTCGGTTTAATAAAATTAAAGACATCTTTATTAAAAACCATAAACCCTCCATTAACGTATTGGTTTAATTTTGGTTTTTGTTGAAATTTTTTTATAATATTATTGTTGTCAGAGACAACTAAACCCCATTTCGATTTAGGATGTACTCCGGAAATTACACCTATTGTCTTTTTTCTTTTATGAAATGTGAGTAAATCTTTTATATTAATATCCCCAACCCCATCTCCATAAGTCACCATAAAATTTTCGCTTTTTATATAATTTTTAACTTTTAACAACCGTTCTCCTGTTAAGGTTTCTACGCCAGTGTCAACAAAGGTGATGTTGAAGTTATCCAACATAGCAGTATTATGTTTGTGAAGAAATTTTTTTCCAGATTTTGTATTTATGGAAAAATCGTGTAATAGATATTCTTGATTAAGAAAATATTCTTTAATATAGTCACCTTTATATCCTAGAGCAATAATGAAGTCGTTGTACCCATAATGCGCGTATATTTTCATTATAT
>DASVYQ010000043.1:0-1684 GCA_036392095.1 Patescibacteria group bacterium | reverse complement strand
TTTAATTCTCCATGCGTTGCATCTATTAATTCATTCCATGTACCCCATTTTGATTGAATAACGAAACCTGAAATTATTGAAAAAATTAATCCAATTGCAGAAAAAAGCCAGGGAAGAGATGCATTATTTTCAATTAATTTTACAGACGGAAGCAAATTAAAATATCTAATAACAAAAAAACAAATATTAAATATTAAAAGAAATATAACTAATCGAATAAGTATTAATCTGCCACTCATATGAAAACCCAATTTTAGTGTATACCTAATAAACAGAGGAATCAATTATGAAATAACTAATTTATAAAAATATTCTATATTATACTTCTATTTCTACAGAAATAGGCAAATGGTCAGAGCCTTTAGAATTTTCAACTTTGTAAGAATATGTTTTTATATCTTTAGTTGTAAAAATATAATCAAGTCGAACGTCTATCTTTTGAGGATTACATATACGACATCCTTGGGAATAAACGCTCCATGTTGGCTCATTATTTGGATCGGCATCTAATAATATAGTTTTTACTTTTTGCATGGTTCTACTTTCTGGAATTGCATTAAAGTCTCCCATTAATACAGATCTTTCATGAGGAATATGCCTAAGAAGTTCTTCAACTTGCTGCATTTGTACAATCGAATACTGTTGATGCGTATGAACAAGATGAGTGTTGAAAACATGAAGTATTTTGTTGCTAATTTTTATATCAGCCTGAATAGCAATACGTTTATTCTCTTCAGAAAGAATATACTTTTTAGAAGAAATTATTTTATATTTTGTAAAAATTGCGGGACCATAATTCCACATTTTTCCCTCCCATTCCTCTGCAATCGGAGCAAATACATATTGGTACCCTAATGAATCCAAAAATTTAATAGTTTCTCTTACTGAGTCATTCTCATTTACTTCTTGAAGAGCAATAATATTTGCATTCGAAGTTTTAAGAAATCGTTTAATCTGTTTAAAATCACACTCAATCCAAATATTCCAAGACAAAATTTTAATTTTCATATAGACTGGCCTTGTCTAGAACAGCAATAGTTGAGGAACTATTTGAAACCGAAATCTTTGGGTGGCATACCGGACTTGAACCGGCAACACTCAGCTCCACAAGCTGATGCTCTAACCAATTGAGCTAATGCCACCAAGGTAGGTTAAGTATACCATAGACTCAGTTTCAAGCTCAATCGTATTTTTGCTATAATTTAATCATGAAGCCAAACCAGATTTCTGTACAAAAGGTCATTTTTGAGCCCAAAATAATCTCTCAAAAACCGACAGTAGTATACCTTCCAGGTTTTTCTTTAAGTGCTAAGAGCAAAGCAGTCAATTATTTGTGTAATTTTTTAGCAAGCAAAGGCTACTTGACCCTTGCAATATCTACAACTCCTCACATTCTTTTAGAAAATTCTTTGGTAGAAGAAGCAAAAGAAGTAGTAGATATACTACAAAAAACCATACAAAATCCTTTTATTCTTGTAGCGCACTCAAAAGGTGCATCAAAAGCAATTGCTGTTTTAGAACAACTCAAGCAAAAACCAGAAGCTGTTGTATTAATAACTCCTGTTGGTCTATATTCTCAAACAAGTAAACAATTACAAAAACTCTTTGCAAAAGAAATAAAAGAAAATACTTTCCCAGAAATTAAAAAAGAATTTTCAAAAGGACACAAACCTATGCTTAATTT
>DASVYQ010000042.1:0-21243 GCA_036392095.1 Patescibacteria group bacterium | reverse complement strand
TTGATAAGTTTAGTATTTAATTCTTTTTCCAATCTTTTTAATGACAAAGATAAAGCAGGTTGTGTAATAAACAGTTTTTCAGCTGCTTTGGTAATTGAATTTTCTTCTATAACAGTAATAAATCTTTTTAGTTCGCCTATCATAAATAATATTTATATATTATAACATATATTAATTTTACTTCTATACTATTATTTTCTATACTAATTTTCAATGGATAAGAAAATTAAAATTGCTATTGTAGGTGTTGGAAACTGTGCTTCTTCTTTGGTTCAAGGATTTACTTACTATAAAAATGTCGGAGAGGACCAAAAGATTGTTGGCCTTATGAATACTGTTTTAGGAGGTTACAAAATTTCAGATATAGAAGTAGTTGCAGCTTTTGATGTAAATAAAACAAAAGTTGGAAAAGATTTATCAGAAGCAATTTATGCAGAACCAAATAATACAGAAGTTTTTGCAAAAGTAGAGAAAACAGGCGTTATTGTGCAGAATGCTCCTGTAATGGATGGTATTGGTGAATATTTAAAAGATGTTATTACCCCAAGTGATGCTGCAATTTCTGATCCAGTTGCAATACTAAAACAATCAGGAGCAGAAATCTTAATTAATTACCTTCCGGTTGGCAGTCAAAAGGCAGTTGAATATTGGGCAGAAGCTTGTTTAAAAGCTCACGTTGCTATGGTAAATTGCATTCCTGTTTTTATTGCATCAAATAAAGAATGGGCACAAAAGTTTACTGATGCAGGGTTGCCAATAATTGGTGATGATATTAAATCTCAAGTTGGTGCAACTATAGTTCATAGAACATTAACAAATTTGTTTTTAGATAGAGGAATGCCAATTGATAGAACATATCAATTAAATGTTGGAGGGAATACAGATTTTCAAAATATGTTAGAACGGGGAAGACTACAATCCAAAAAAATTTCAAAAACTCAGTCTGTAACATCCCAAGTAAAACTTCATGGAGAAGAAATTGATCCTAAGAATGTCTATATTGGTCCAAGTGATTATGTTGCTTGGCTTACAGATAATAAAGTTGCTTTTATTAGAATAGAAAGCAGACATTTTGGAGATGTTCCTATGAATATAGAAGTAAGACTTTCTGTTGAAGATTCTCCAAATTCAGCAGGTATTGTGGTAGATGCAATTAGACTTGCAAAGCTTGCTTTAAACAATAAAGTTGGTGGACCTTTAGAAGCACCATCATCATATCTTATGAAATCTCCACCTGTGCAATTTACTGACGCTCAGGCAAAGCAAAACGTTGAAGAATTTATCCAAAAATACGGTATAAAGTAAACTTCGTGTATAATACTTCTAGTGAGAAAGCAATATAAAGACACTTCTTGGCAAAAAAGCAGTAACTGGTATAACAAATTAGTTGGAGACAAAGGCCATTTTTATCATCAACAAATTGTTATTCCTGGAGTTCTTAGTCTACTTGCAGTTGAAGAAAAAAGTAATATTTTAGATATTGGGTGTGGACAAGGTATCTTAGCAAAACAATTTTTCAAAAATGAATATCTTGGAATAGATTTATCTTCAAATCTTATAAATATTGCACGACAGCAAGATAGAAACTCTAAACATCAATATAAAGTTCAAGATGCAACAACTCCATTTTTTCTGGAAACGAAATATTCACACGCAGCAGCAATCCTTTCGTTGCAAAATATGGAAAAACAAGATGAAGCAATTAAAAATGTTGCAAATAATTTACTAAAAAACGGCAAATTTGTTATTGTTTTAAATCATCCAGCTTTTAGAATTCCTAGGCAATCTGGTTGGGGAGTTGCAGAAAATAAAGTGCAATATAGATATATAAATATGTATATGTCTTTTCTTAAAATTCCAATAAATATGCATCCGGGAGAGAAACAATCAGAAATAACCTGGTCTTTTCATTATCCATTATCTTATTATGCAAAATCATTACAGCAATCAGGGTTTTGTATTGAAACAATTGAGGAATGGACTTCATCTAAAGAGAGTGCTGGAAAAATGGCAAAGTCTGAAAATAAGTCCCGCAATGAAATTCCTCTTTTTATGGCAATTCTTGCAAGAAAAATATAGCTTCAATTTATTGAATCAAATTGATTCAATAATATTCGCAAGTGATCCAAAGAATAATAAGATAAAATATTTATAAATGTGATCTATGTCACAAGGAAGATATAAGAAAATAAGTATAATTTGTGTGTATGAATAAAGATGTTTTAGTTGTTTTAACTTCAATTGTTGTTAGCTGGGTAATATTTATATTCAATTTTGTCTTAGGATATTATATGGGAAGAGCTGTTGAAGCAGGAGAGCAGTTAAAGGAAAAAAGCAAAAAATATGGAAAAAAATATTTAAAAGCAATAAAAAATAAATCTAAAAACCCATTTTCTCTTGCTGACAAGCAAATTAATTTTTCTGCAAGTATTTAATTTTCTTTTAAATGAATATACTTCAACGTGTTAGTACCGCTAGCGGGATTCGAACCCGCGGTCTTTGCCTTGAGAAGGCAACGTCCTAGACCACTAGACGATAGCGGCAAGCTATTTCTATTGTACCGTATTCTAGCCTCCATTTACAACTTTGGAGTTTGTTTATTAGTTGCGTTTCTTGTATAATTTTTAATGTGAAAGAAGTCTTTCTATCTGTAGTTATCCCCTGTTACGATGAGATAACTAACCTTCAAAAGGGAGTTCTTACTCAAGTACATAATTTTTTGCAAAAGAAAAAACAGCCATTTGAGATTATTGTTGCAGATGATGGGTCAAAAGATGGCAGTGTTGAATTTGTTTCAAAATTAGCTAAGGAATACCCTCAAATTAAATTATTGCAAAATCATCATATGGGTAAAGCAGGTGCAGTAACTTCAGGTGTGCTTAGTGCAACTGGGGAATATGTATTATTTACAGATATGGATCAGGCTACTCCGATAGAAGAAGTAGATAAATTATTGCCATTTGTAACAGATAAAAATTTTGATATTGCTATTGGGTCCAGAACAACAGGTGATTTGGGATACCCATTCTCAAGGTTTATTGTACATGAAGGTATGATTGTTGTTAGAAAGCTAGTTGTCGGGCTTTTTGCAATCTCCGATACGCAGTGCGGCTTTAAATTATTTACTCAAGAAGCAGCGCATAGTTTATTTACAAAAATGAATAAAATCCATAACGGCTTTTCCCAAATTGCTGGATCTGCGGTTACTGCTGGATTTGATGTGGAACTTTTGTTTTTAGCTAAAAAAATGAAATACAGGATAAAAGAAGTACCTGTAAAATGGAAATTTGTTGAAACAAGAAGAGTAAATCCAATAAAAGATTCAATAGATGCACTGGCTTATTTATTAAAAATTAGACTTAACCAGATAACTGGAAAATATTAAAATGAAAAATAGGCTTTTGTATTCTGGATACATTGTTACAATTATTCTTTTATTTCTATACTCATATACGCAAGTTGACTTAGGTTTAACATTATCACGAGTTTCAATTTGGCAAACAATCCAAAGAAGTTTTCAGTATATTGGGTATTTTAATAGACCCCTATCTGGTTCTCTCTATTTATTTATTCTTGTCCTGCTATTTATTTTTTATGGAATTTTTCTATATTTAAGCGCTCAATTTAAAATTAAACGAAGAACAGTATGGGAAATTATCTGTGTTACGGGATTTATATTATTATTTTCATATAGCGCGTTTTCTTATGACATATTTAATTATATTTTTGATGCAAAAATTGTTACTCATTATTTCCAGAATCCATATCTTCATTCAGCTTTGGATTTTCCAAAAGATCCTATGCTTTCATTTATGCATTGGACGCAGAGAACCTATCCATATGGTCCCGTTTGGCTTTTGCTTACTATTCCACTATCTTTTATTGGATTGCAGTTTTTTTTGCCGACATTTTTTCTTTTTAAAGCTCTAGGAGTAGCTTCCTATTTTTTAACAATAATTTATTTAGAAAAAATTTTACAAAGACTTAAACCTAAGAGTGCAGTTTTTGGTCTTGTATTGTTTGCATTAAATCCTTTGGTGATTATTGAATCGTTGGTATCTGCTCATATAGATATAGCTATGATTGCATTTGGTGTAATTTCTTTATATTCACTTTTGGATAATAAAAATATTCGTTCATCTTTTTTGCTCATATTATCTATTGGAGTAAAATTTGCGACAGGATTTTTGATTCCCGTTTATTTATTCGTATTATTTTTGTATAAAAAAAATAAACCAATACCATGGAACATAGTTTTCGTTGTTTCAGCAATATTAATGGGGTTCGCCGTAGTAACAGAAGCGCTTCGTACTAATTTTCAACCTTGGTACTTTCTTATAGTTATGCCATTTTTGGCATTACTTGGAAAAAAATCTTATGCAATAATTCCTAGTTTTGTTTTGGCTTTCTTTTTTCTTTTAGAATATATTCCTTTTTTATATAAAGGGGATTGGAATCCGCCAATTCCTTCTCAATTAACACTTCTTACGATTAGCGGAATAGTGGTTTCTGCAGTTGTGTTTTTAGCTTGGAGAGTATATACCCTAGTGTTACAAAACAAATAATTTGTTACAATATAAACTATGAAGCAGTCTTTCGCCTTTTTACGAAAATATAAAATTGAGATAATAGTTAGCATTTTACTTATTGCAGTTTATTTTTTATTACGATTTTACCGCATTATGTCTCTACCTCTTTTTACTGATGAGGCTATTTATGTTAGATGGTCACAGATCGCCAAATATGATGCAAGCTGGAGATTTATTTCCATGACTGACGGAAAGCAGCCAATGTTTGTATGGGCAACAATGATTGCTATGAAATTCTTTATTAATCCTTTAGCATCTGGAAGATTGGTATCAGTTGGAACAGGATTTTTGACTACAATTGGACTGTTTTTTTTAGGAAGGGAAATTTTTAGAAATAGATGGATCGGTATATTATCAGCACTTTTGTATGTGGTATTCCCATTTGGCTTAGTTTATGACCGCATGGCTATGTATGACAGTATGGTAGGCATGTTTATGGTTTGGAGTTTATATGTTGAAATTTTGTTGGTAAGAAGAATTAGATCAGATATTGCATTTGTTTTGGGACTTGTTATTGGAGGAGGGATGCTTACAAAAACTAATGCATTCTTTAGCATGTATCTTTTACCAACAACTGTCATCCTTTTTGATTTTAAACAAAAAAAACGAGTTAAAAAAATTTTTCTTTGGATCGCTTTTGCTGTATTAAGTATTGCTCTCGCTCAACTTTACTATTCGATATTGCGATTGTCTCCTTTCTATAACATTATTTCTGATAAGAATAGTGTTTTTGTATATCCATTTCATGATTGGATTCATCATCCATTTACTTTTTTCTGGGGAAATTTAAAAGGTTTATGGAACTGGTTTATAACATATATAAAACTGCCATTATTTATTCTTATAGTTGGGTCTTTTATATGGTTTAGAGATCGTATCAAAGAAAAAATTTTGCTTTTCTCCTGGTTTATTCTTCCATTTATTGCTTTGGCAATGTTTGGAAGAGTGTTATATCCACGATTTATCCTTTTTATGACTCTTCCTTTACTTGTTTTAGCTGCATATAGTTTGTTGAAGGTAATTAACTTTGTTCGTCAGCCAATTTTTAAAATAATTATTGTTTTGGCATTTATTGCTCTTAGCATTAGAGCGGATTATTATATTGTTACAGATTTTGTTCATGCTCCAATTGCCGGACCTGACTTGGCACAATATATAGATGATTGGCCAGCAGGTGGAGGAGTAAAGCCACTTATTGCATTTTTAACAGCACAGGCAAGTAAAGGTCAATTATATGTTGCAACTGAGGGAACATTTGGTTCATTGCCAACATATGCAGTAGAAATTTATTTAGGAAGTAATGGAAATGTTAACCATAGAGGTTTTTGGCCAATTCCAGATCAAATTCCACAAGATTTATTAGACAAAGCCCAAAAAATGCCGGTATATATTGTATTTAATCAAACACAAGATCCACCTATTTCAACTTGGCCAATAAAATTAATTGCAAAGTATCAAAAAGGAAATTGGAATAGGTATATGCGCGTATATCAAGTAATTCCTCAAAAATAATATGGGAAAATTTCTACGCAAAAATCAGTACATTGTCTTACTTGCTCTTGTTGTTTTCTTTTCATTATTTCCAATTGTAGGTATTTTTGTTACTCCAAAATTACTGCATACCCATGACGGATTTGCTCATTTAGCACGGATTGGAGCCTATTTTAAGGCATTACAAGATTTTGAATTTCCGGTTAGATGGGCAGGGGATTTAAATTACGGATATGGAATGCCAATTTTTAATTTTATGTATCAAACCCCTTATTTTATTGCCTCCCTTTTTTTACTCACCCATATGGGATTAGTAAATGCTTTTAAAGTTACCCTTGCATTAAGTTTTATTCTTTCTGGAATTTTTATGTTTGGGTTTGCAAAAGAAGCATTTAATGATTATAAAAAAGCATTTCTTGTTGCAATTTTTTATCAATTTGCTCCTTTTCGATTAATAGAACTCCTTGTGAGAGGCGCATTTGGAGAAGTATATACATACGCCTTTTTACCATTAGTTCTTTGGGGGATTGCATTATTTGTAAAAAAGCAAGCATATAAAAGTTTTTTATTAATTTCTCTCGCTACTGCATTGCTCGTTTTGTCTCATAATGCATTAAGTTTGGTATTTTTTGGTATCTGTTTTGTATATACATTCCTTTTTGCTCAAAATAAGAATAGTTTCTTTAAAACACTTCTTGCATTAGGGATTGGTTTACTTCTGTCTGCATATTATTGGTTCCCGGCAATTATTGAACATAAATATACCTATGGAGATTTATTTATGAAAACGTTGTATTTAGAACATTTCCCCCCTATTCAAAACTTTTTTATTCCCAATTTTTTTAATAGCTCTTATTTACAAACTGGTGGAATTTCTGTCCAACTTGGTCTGTTTCATGTTATTGCAATTATTTTTTCTCTATTTTTGTTATTTAGAAAAAACACAGAGAAATTTATTAAAAGATTAACGGTAGTTAATATTTTCCTTCTTCTTATAACATTTTTCTTTATGCAGCCTATTTCAATTCCAGTATGGGTTCATGTTGCTTTACTTAGACAATTTCAATTTTCATGGAGACTTTTAGGAATTGTAGCATTTATTACATCAATCCTTTCTGTAAGCTATTTATATTTTAAAGTTTTTACAAAACAATGGATTTATATAGTGCTTGTAACATTAACTATTATTACTACTGCTTATTATTGGAAACCACCCCTTGGCTATGATGTCATTAATGAAAAATATTTCTGGAATTTTCCATTAACTTCTACGTATTTTGGAGAAACAGATGTTATTTGGTCTGCAGGTCCTGCAAAAGCGTATCCAAAATCTAGAATAGAATTTGTTCAAGGAGCGGGAAAAATTACAAAATTCGTTAAGCATCAAACAACACAAACATTTACAGTTAAAACAACTAGCAAAGCAGTTCTTGTGAGTAATACAGAATATTTTCCGGGGTGGAGAGTATTTGTAAATGGGGAGCCAGTTGCGATTCAATTTCAGGATCCTAATTGGAGAGGCTTAATTACGTTTGCAGTACCTAAAGGAGAGAGTACAGTACAAATTGTTTTTGGTGAAACTCCACTTCGTTTAGGAGCAGATATTGCTTCTCTTAGTGCAATAGTACTATTATTTGCAATTGGAATTGCAAGAAAAAAACTATTTTATGAAAACAAAAAGAAATAGTCTTGCTATTATTCTTTTCTTTATTGTTACTTGTATTTTTTTTTATAAAACTGTTTTACATGGTTTTATTCCATTTCCCGGTGATCTTTTAATTAATACGTATAATCCTTGGAGAGCATATTCCTACTTAGGTTATAATCCAGGAAGCTTTCCAACAAAGGCGCAATATTTTGATGTTTTAAGACAAATGTATCCTTGGAAAACATTTGCACTTTCTCAAATAAGGGATGGCCAATTCCCATTATGGAATCCATATAATTTTTCCGGAACGCCGCTTTTTGCAAATTTTCAATCAGCAATACTTTATCCATTAAATATTTTTTATATATTTCTCCCACAATTTATTGGATGGACAATATTAGTATTTTTACAACCATTTCTTGCATTAATTTTTACCTATTTTTATGCCAAAAAAATTAAATTGGGAAATATATCAAGTTTTTTTGCAGCAATTTCTTATGCATTTTCATCATTCTTTGTTGTCTGGCTTGAATATAATACTGTTGGCCAAGTAATTCTTTGGTTGCCTTTAGCGCTTTTGGCTGTTGAAAATTTGTTAGAGAGAAGAAGTGCTACATGGATTTCTGTATTCATTTTTTCCTTAGTTGCCTCGTTATTAGCAGGACATCCTCAAATATTTGCTTACTTATTGCTATCTATCGTGACTTATATTGTATTTAGAGTATTTAGTTTACATAAAATAAAAAAAATATCTGAATTTGCTTTTTTCTTTTTGTTAATTGCTATTTCAGTTGGTATTTGTGCAATGCAATTGTTACCAGGACTTGAATTAATTTCTCAATCTGCAAGAAGTTCACACGATTACTTATTCTTTACTTCAAAAATTCTCATCCAACCATGGCAATTTATTATGATGTTTATTCCTGATTTTTTTGGAAATCCTGCTGTCAGAACGTATTGGTTATCTGATACATATATTGGTGATTTTGCAACAATTGGTATTCTCCCATTATTATTTGTATTTTTAGCTTTTTCAAAATGGAGAGAAAAATTGGTACGCTTTTATTTTTTGTTTGCATTATTTATTCTCTTTTTTGTTTCTGCAAATCCAATAACAGATTTTTTTTATAAATTCCAAATACCGTTTATTTCTTCGAGTGCACCAACACTTGCAATGTTTCTTTTTTGCTTTAGTTTAAGTATTTTAGCAGGGTTTGGTTTAGATATAGTAAAAAATGAAAAATTCCATCTTAAAAAAATCTTAATTTGGTTTGGATCATTTTTGTTTGTTTTGGGAGTGTGTATAATAATCCCAATTATTTTTGAAAGATTAAATAAAGAACATTTATTAATTGCCGCAAAGAGTAGTATTTATTCAATTGGAGTCTTATTCCTTGGGATCTTAATACTATTGTCTTATCTATTTAAAAATAAAAAAATTGCATTGTTATTATTTTTGATTATTATTTTGCAATTAGTCGATTCTTGGCGATTTTTTAATAAATTTAATCCTTTTATTCCAAAAACGTTAGTGTTTCCTCAGGCAAATGTTTTAACTTTTTTACAAAAACAAAATTCCATTGATAGATTTTGGAGTTATGGGGCCTCTTCTATAGAGGCAAATTTTGCAACACAAGAACATATTTATTCTCCAAATGGATATGATCCCTTATATCCAAAATGGTATGGAGAATTTATTCAATCTAGTAATAACGGAAATATAATTACTCAATTTACAGATCAAACACGATCAGATGCAGTTATAGCAACTGCAGACACAAAAGATTTTGAACAAAATAAAAGCAGGCAAAAAGTCTTAAATTTACTCGGAGTTTCCTATATTATTGATACTCTTTCAAATAATAGTACAGAAAAAACATTCCCTCCTAATCTTTATGAAAAAATCTATCAAGATAGTGCATTCACTATTTTTAAAAACAATAGCGCTTTGCCAAGAGTCTTTTTAGCGTCATCTTATGAAACATATTCTTCTGCAAGTGATTTTAGCAAGAAATTTTTTAATCCATCTTTTCCATTAACTACAATTTTATTAGAACACCCAGTTTCTACTGTTCTTTCACAAGAGCCCTCCTCTATGCAATTGTTGAGCTATTTGCCAAATTCTATTTTTCTTACAACTGAATCAAAGGGAAATAAACTTTTATTTTTGTCAGATACCTATTATCCAGGATGGAAGGCGTACATAGATAATAAAGAAACTCCAATTCTAAAAGCTGACTATGCATTTAGAGCAATTCTTATTCCGCCAGGAGCTCACAAAGTTATCTTTACATTTGAGAGTGCTTCTTTTAAGATAGGAAGTATACTGTCTGTTTTGAGTTTATTATTGGCTGTAGGCACGGGAGTATATTTTGCTACTGCCAAGAGGCATGGTAAAAAATAGAATTTATCTTTTATTATTTGTTGTTATCCTTGTCGTAGGATTTTTTTTGCGTTTTACAAACGTATCTGATATCCCTCCGGGTGTAAATAGAGATGAAGCTTCTATAGGATATACTGCATATTCACTTTTGCAAACAGGAAAAGATGAATATGGGAGAAGTTATCCATTGTCTTTTCAATCATTTGGAGACTGGAAGCTTCCATTATATATCTACACAACAGCAGCTTCGGTTAATTTTTTAGGGCTTAACGATTTTGCTGTTAGACTTCCATCAGTTGTAGCAGGTGTTGCTACAATTGCTCTTATATTTTTTCTCACAGAAGAGTTATTTGGAAGTAAACTTTTAAGTTTTCTTGCAATGGCAATTACGGCTATTGCACCTTGGAATATTCAACTTTCTAGAATTGGTGCAGAGACAAATCTTGCCGTTTTTCTTGCTTCCTTGGCATTCCTGTTATTTTTAAAAGGTATAAAGAAACATGCGTGGTTGCTTGTACCAAGTGCCGTTTTTTTTGCGTTGACCTATTTTACTTATGCCGGAAATTATATCTTTACAACACTTCTTTGCTTAGGAATAGTACTAATCTATTGGTATAAAATTCCAAAAACAAAAACTTCTTATGTTGCAGCAGGCATTTTTATTCTAATAAGTATTTTTATTGGTGTAACTACTTTGTCTGCAAATCATACAAAAATATCCGGGATTGGGATTTTTGGTGACCCTGCGGTGGTTTATGCAAAAATCGATATTCCAAGGAATGAGCATACGAATCCAAATTCTCTTTTTGTAAAACTAACACATAACAAGATTGTTTTTGGGACTGAAAGATTTTTACAGAATTATTTTAATGCATTTTCTGTACCTTTTTTATTTATAAGCGGAGGGACAAACAAATCATATAACATTAATGATTTTGGAAACATGTATCTAATAGAAGCCCCATTCTTATTTATGGGTATTGTTTTCCTGTTTACACAGAAAAAGGGAAGAAATAGAAGTATTGTTTTGTGGTGGTTATTTATTTCTCCAATTGCGGCAAGTATTACAAAAGATGCGCCACATTCAACCAGAATGTTTGCAATTTTTCCTATATTACCTTTAGTAACTGCTTGCGGTATTTATTGGATACTACAAATGGTTGAGAAAAGACAAGTACTAAAAATAATTACTATTTTTGTAATAATTTCTTTTTATACATTTAACTTCCTTGTTTATCTAGATCAATATTTTATTTTATTTCCGTTAAATGAAAGCCAAAACTGGGGATATGGATACAAAAAAATTGTTCACTTATTAGAAGAGCCACAATATGCTCAAAAAAATGTAATTATGTCGGCTCCTCAGACTTCTCCATATATTTTTCTTGTCTTTTATAGCAAATATAATCCAGCATTATTGCAAAAGCAGCTTGTTCATTACCCAATAACAGAAGATGGTTTTACCCATGTTAAATCATATGGGAAATATATCTTTAAAGATATTAATTGGGGAGAGGATACGAGAGTTAAAAATACACTTCTTATAGATTTCTCAAAAGACGTGCCGGAATTTATAAAACATGATTACAAAACTACAGATATACTCTTGCCAAATGGTAAACCAATGTTTACCATAGTACAAATACCATGAAGAATAAGCTTTTAGCAGTTTTCGTTGTACTTATTTTAAGTAGTCCTGGATTATTTGCCCTTTTTCATCCGGGTTTTTTTGCGACAGATGATGGTAGTTGGATGATTGTGAGATTTTCAGCTTTTTATGACGCTCTAAAACATGGACAATTTCCAGTTAGATATTTAACCAGGCTTAATTTTGGGTATGGTTATCCTGTTGCAGACTTTTTGTATCCATTATTTTTATACTTGGGAGTTCCAATAAAAATAATTGGATTTAGCTTTATTAATACAATAAAAATAATTTTTGGAGTAAGTTTAGTACTCTCTGCAATATTTAGCTTTTTTTGGCTTAAAAAAAGATTTTCATACTTAGCTGCAATTACAGGTGCTGTAGCCTATGCATTATTTCCATATCATTTATGGGATATATATAAAAGAGGATCTGTCGGAGAAGTGTTAGCACTGGCGATTGTACCATTTATCTTATGGCAAATTGAAAGAGGAAGTATTGCCTTAGTTGCAATAGGGATAGGTTTATTAATCACTGCCCACAATGTAATGGCACTTTTTTTCTTGCCAATTGCAATTTTATATGCATATTTGCTAAAAAAATTCTCGTTAAAACATATTATTATTACAACAATTTTAGGGTTAGGTTTATCTGCCTTCTTTTGGTTTCCTGCACTTATGGATAAACAATACACTGTTTTTGACAGCATTAAGGTATCTTCCATAACAAGTTACTTTTTGCAGATTAAAGATTATATTCTTTTTGGATTTATTTCTATGATTGCAGTTGTGCAGAGTGTCTTTTATATAAAAAACAAAGATAAGTCATTTCTTTTTTTCTTTATATTAGGTGTACTTTCTATTTTATTTACTTTCTCAATTACCAAAATGATTTGGGAGATTGTTCCGGGGACAAATCTTATTCAATTCCCATTTAGACTTCTTTCTATAACAACACTTTCTGTAAGTTTTTTAGTTGCATACAACATTGAACAAATAAATAAATCAAAAAAACTGTTTTTAACGGGTGTATATATACTTATTATTTTTCTTTCAACGTGGAATGTATTATTGCCAAGATACTTTGAAAATTACCCAGATACTTATTATTCAACAAATGTTGACTCAACAACGGTTAAAAATGAGTATCTGCCAAAATGGGTAAAAGATGAACCTACAACATTGCCTACAGAAAAAGTACAAATTATTTCTGGAGTTGCCACAATAAGTGCATTACAAGCAAATCCAAATAAAGTTACCTTTACCGTCTCAGCAAATACACCAGCAACTATACGGATAAACATTATTTATTTTCCCGGTTGGAAAGTATACGTAGACGATAAAATGTATCCTTTTTCCTATGATAATCCAATGGGGGTAATCGATTTTGTTACAAAATCTGGTACCCAAACGGTTCGCGTGCAATTTAGCGAGACAATTGCTAGACTAATTTCAGACATAGTTTCTGCATTATTCGTGGTTGCTGTTATTTGCATGATTATTCTAGAAAGGAAAAAATTTAAGTTATGAAGCAGTTAGTAAAATTTATTGATGTAATAGCACTTATAGCAATCTGTCTTTTATCTTTTTGGGCAATAAAACCGTTACTCTCTTCAGAATTTTTTCCAATGCATGATAACACGCAAGTTGCAAGAACATTCGAAATGGGAAAGGCTCTTAAAGATGGCGTATTTCCGGTAAGAATTGTGAGTGATTTGGGATTTGGTTATGGATATCCTTTATTTAATTTTTATGCGCCACTTGCTTATTATATTGGTGGATTTTTGACTTTTGTTGGTTTAACTGCATTATCTGCAACAAAACTTACTATGATTATTGCCATTCTTTTTTCTGGGATAACAATGTATTTATTGGCGAAAGCTTTTTTTGGGAGATATCCGGCAATTCTTGCAAGCATTTTGTATGTTTATGCTACATATCATGCAGTTGATATTTATGTAAGAGGCGACCTGGCTGAATATATGGCATATGCTTTTATTCCTTTAGCATTTTATGGTTTATGGCAAACATACTTAACAAAAAAATGGAAATATATTCTTGTTGGCGCTTTGGGATATGGCGGTTTAATTATCTCTCATAATTTGACCGCTTTTATGGCAAGCCCAGTGCTTTTTATTGCCGCAATTTTAATGAGTATTGTGGCATTTAGAAAGAATCCAAAAGGAGCATTTGCTCCATTACTTACACTGCTTTTTGGGATTGTTCTCGCTTCCTTTTATTGGATTCCTGTCTTTGCAGAAATGAAATACACCAATGTGTTATCTCAAATTGGTGGAGGAGCAGACTTTACTAAAAACTTTGTATGCATTCAGCAATTTTGGTTTAGTCAATGGGGATATGGAGGATCAGTCCCAGGATGTACTGACGGTATTTCTTTTATGATAGGAAAACTCCATATTTTCTTTGCTGTTTTAGGCTTTCTAAGTATATTTTTACTCAGAAAAAAATATGTTCAACAGTTTGCTTCATTACTTTTTGCAAGTATCGGTTTAATAATTTGTTTATTTCTCTCAACAAGCGCATCTACATTTTTTTGGAAAATTATACCCGGGAGCGCTTTCTTACAATATCCCTGGAGATTTTTAGAGTTAATTTCTTTTTTTGCAGCATTTTTGGGAGCAGGATTTTTATTTACAGTTGGGAGTATCCTAAAAAAGCAGAAAAATAATTTTGGCATGTATAGTCTTCTGTTTATATCGGGTATTAGTATACTTGCAGTTATCTTTTTACAACAAAAATTTTTTGTCCCTCAAAAATATATTGCTGTAACTTCAGGTGAGTTAACAAACACAAGAGCACTTTTTGAGGCATCAAAAATCTCAAATGAATATATGCCACCGCATTTTGTAACACCAACGTTAGAAAAAGAGTATGTAAAAAATTCTCTAGAAATTACTCCTTTTAGAGGTCAATCAACTATTATGGTGAATAAAACTCAAATTAAGGCTGCAAAAATAGTAATTCTCCGTTTGGAGCCTTTTGTTTTACCGTTAGCATATTTTCCAGGTTGGCATATGTATGTAGATGGTAAAGAAACTCAATTTGTTTCTACCACAAGAGGATTGTTAGTAAATATTCCTGTTGGCTATCATACTCTTGTTTTACAATACCATCAGACAGGGATAGAGGTATTAGCTAACCTCCTCTCTGTTGCTGGTGTCATTGGGCTGATTCTTGGTATAATACTTAATGAAAGGAAACTCTCTCATGGCAAAACAAGTTCCTGAACTTTCAATTTTTTTCCCTTTTTGGAATGAAGAAAAAAACATCGAGCAGGTAGTTAAAAAAGCTATCCCTGTTGCAAAAGAAGTGGCGAAGAAATGGGAAATTCTCATGATTGATGATGGTTCCTCTGATAATACCTATCAAATTGCCAAAAAACTTGCTGACTCAGACCCAACTCATTTACGGGCAATTACGCATACTCCAAATAGAGGATATGGTGCGGCTTTAAAAGAAGGATTTATTAATTCTAAATATGATTTAGTAGTCTTTATGGATGGAGATGATCAGTTTGATTTTTCAGAAGTTACAAAATTTATTGATCTTATTGGTCCAGTAGATATTGTAATAGGAAAAAGAAAAAAAAGATTGGATCATCCATTTAGACATGTTCTTATGATTCTCCTAAAAATTTGGGATTTTGTTTTCTTTGGATTCTATTTTGAAGACATAGATTGTGGATTTAAAATGTTTAAAAAAGAAGCAATTCAAAAAATTTTACCTTTGCAATCAGAAGGAGCCATGATTACAACAGAAATTTTAGCAAAGGCTTTACAAAAAAAATTAAGAATCCTTCAAGTTGGTGTTAATCATTATCCCAGAAAATTCGGTGATCAAAGTGGAGGAAACCCACGAGTTATTTTGCGAGCAATCCGAGAAAGTTTAGCTCTTTGGAGGAAGTTGCACTATGGAAGAGCTTGATATTGCTGCAGTTACCAAGCGGTCTATTCATGGTGTTGTCGCACTTGTTACCAGAAGTTTTTTTATCCAAGTTATTAGCTTCGCAGTTAATTTTATCCTTACCATATTGCTTTCTCCGGCTATATTTGGCGTATATTTTGTTGTTTCTGCTGTTATTGCATTTTTACAATATTTTTCTGACATTGGACTTGCAGCTGCATTAATTCAAAAAAAAGAACAGATTACACAAGATGATCTTAAAACAACCTTTACCATACAACAATTATTGGTTATTTCAGCAGTAATTATTGCTTTAGCTGTTTCTCCATTTGTTGGAAAATTTTATAAATTAGAACCAGAAGGCATCTTGTTGTTCCAGGCTCTTGTTATCTCTTTTTTTCTCTCATCACTAAAAACAATTCCTTCAATTTTATTAGAAAGAGATTTACGCTTTGAAAAACTGGTTATTCCACAAATTGTAGAAACGTTGGTATTTAATTTGGTTGTTCTTTTTATGGCTCTTAAAGGGTATGGTGTTGCCAGTTTTACTGTTGCTGTCTTGGCAAGAGGATTGTCGGGTCTTATTACAATTTATATTATTAAGCCTTGGAGAATAGAGCTTGGATTTTCTAAATCCGTTGCAAAACGATTGCTTTCTTTTGGTATTCCGTTTCAAGCTAATAGTTTCTTAGCACTTTTAAAAGACGATCTTATGGTAGCCTACGTTGGTAAAGTGTTACCATTGGCCCAAGTTGGCTACATTGGATTTGCCCAAAAATGGGCATTAATGCCACTACGGTTAATTATGGATAATATTATTAGAATTACATTCCCTTCATTTTCAAGACTACAACATGAAAAAAAGCATTTAGGAATAGCATTAGAAAAATCCTTATTTGTTTTATCTTTCTTAATATTCCCAGCTTTGATTGCATTAGTTATTTTATTCCCTTACTTTATCGCTATAATTCCAAAATATCATAAATGGGAACCTGCACTTCTTTCTCTAGGGTTTTTTGCAGTAAATGCAGGACTTTCTTCCATATCTACTCCTTTAACCAATGCTCTTAATGCCATTGGAAAAATTAAAATTACTCTCTATTTAATGGTATTTTGGACAATAGCTACATGGGTGTTAACACCACTGGGTATTATTTGGTTTGGTTTTAATGGGTTTGCTCTTATGTCTGCAGTTATTGCAGTGTCAGTAGTTGCCGTTGTTTATATAGCCAAAAAACATATTGAATTTTCAATTATAAAAACTGTGCATAGCCCATTGGTCGCATCTATAATTATGGGAGTTATTCTTTATTTTGCTTCAAAATATGTTATCCATGAAATATTTGGTTTTATTGCAATGTGTATTGTCGGAGCATTAATTTATTTTGTTAGCATGTGGGTTATAGCTAGAAACGAATTACAAGAAGATATTGCTACTGTCCGCAAGCAATTTGTAAAATCATAGAAAACTCGCTAGACTAAAGGTATTATGGCTAAACTTTCTGTTGTTATATCTGCATTTAATGAAGCATCAAGAATAGAAAAATGTCTTCAGGCTGCTTCTTTTGCAGACGAAATTATACTTATCGACAACTCTTCAACTGATACTACTGCAAAAATTGCTAAAAAATTCACTAAAAATGTTTATAAAAGGCCAAATAATCCAATGCTTAATGTAAATAAAAATTTTGGGTTTTCAAAAGCAACAGGTGACTGGATATTAAGCTTGGATGCAGATGAAGTGTTAACTTCTGAGTTAATTGCAGAAATATCAGAAGTAATTAATAAAAATTCAAACATAAATGGGTATTGGATACCAAGAAAAAATATTATTTTTGGTAAATGGATCCAAAATTCTATTTGGTGGCCTGATTATCAATTACGATTATTTAGAAAAGGAAAAGGAAAATTTGCAGAAAAACATGTTCATGAAATGCTAACAATTGAAGGGGAAACGGAAAAACTTAAAAATCCTTTTGTTCATGACAATTATTCTTCTATTTCTCAATATCTTCAAAAATTAGATAAGCTGTATACAGAAAGTGAAGTTGAACATTATATTGCATCAGGAAAACAAATTGCATGGACAGATGCGATTACTTTCCCATTACAGGATTTCTTAAAAACTTTTTTTGCGCAAAAAGGATACAAAGATGGTTTGCATGGATTAGTTTTAAGCTTTTTACAGGCATTTTATGCGGAAGTTGTTTTTGCAAAAATATGGGAAAAACAAGGATTTGTTGAGTACAATGAAAAAAACTTTTTAGAAAATGTGTTTACGTATTTTAAAAAAGGAGCGTTAGAAATGCAGTATTGGTTTTTAACATCTTTTATGACGGATACTCATAATATTTTTAAGAAGTTTTCTCTAAAACTTGCCCGCAGAAAAATCCAAAAAAAACTCTAACATGAAAACGATATTTATTGTAACTATTAACTATAATAGTGAAAAAGAAACTCATGATTGCATAGCTTCTCTTAAAAAATTAATTGTTAATGATGCGCAAATAGCAATTGTCATTGTTGATAATGCTTCAACTATTCCTTTTACATTATCTTCATCAGAGAAAAAAGATTCATTTTTACATGTTTTAAGAAGTGAAAAAAATTTAGGATTTACCGGAGGAAATAATATGGGAATATCTTTTGCACTGTCTCATAATGCAGATTATATTTTGCTTATTAACAATGACACAATGGTAGATAAAAAAATGCTTGAGTATCTATTGGAAACGATAGAGAAAGAAAATGTTGGGGTCGTTGTTCCAAAAATCTACTTTGCCAAAGGACATGAATTTCACAAAGATAGATATAAAAAGGAAGAATTGGGAAAAGTTATTTGGTTTGCCGGAGGAGACATAGATTGGAAAAACGGGGTAAGTTTTCATAGAGGAGTAGATGAAGTTGATAAAGGGCAATATGAAACAGAAGAACAAATTGGTTTTGCAACAGGGTGCTGCATGTTATTTAAGAAAGAAGTATTTGAAAAAATAGGTATGTTTGATAATACATACTTTTTATATTTTGAAGATGCAGATATTTGTGAAAGAGTAAAACGAGCAGGGTACAAAATTATGTATCAACCTAAAGCTAGTATGTGGCATATTACTGCTGCATCTTCAGGAGGATCAGGCTCTTCCCTACATGATTATTTCTTAACGAGGAATAAAATGGAATTTGGTTTTAAATATGGACCTGCTAGATTAAAAATTGCTCTTTTTCGGGAGAGTATACGGTTGTTCCTTAATGGACGGGAATGGCAAAAAAAAGGTATAGTTGATTACTATACAAGAAATTTAGGAAAAGGAAGCTGGAAATAAATGAAATTATCTGTTGTCATTATTGCCAAAAATTCTGCCAAAATTATTGAAGATTGTATAAAATCTGTATCTTTTGCCGAGGAGATAATCGTTGTTGATGGGGGATCAACAGACAGCACAAAAGAAATTGCACAAAAACTAAAAGCAAAAGTTATTTCAGGTGTTGCATATGATTTTGCGAAACAGCGAAACATTGGGAAAACTCACGCTAAGGGTGAATGGATTTTTTATATAGACACTGATGAAAGAGTTACTCCAGAATTGGGTAAAAGCATACAACAAGCAATAGAATTACCAAAATTTGACGCATATAAAATAAAGAGAAAAAACTTTTATTTAGGAAATTTTCCATGGCCGGGAACAGAAAAATTAGAAAGATTATTTAGAAGATCACATTTAAAACAATGGGTAGGTGCACTTCATGAAAGTCCGGTAGTTGAAGGAACGATAGGAGAGTTAAACGGATTTTTACTTCATTATTCTCATCAAAGTTTGTCTTCTATGGTTAGTAAAACCAATCAGTGGTCAGAGATAGAGGCAGACTTACGGTTTAAAAGTAATCATCCAAAAATGAGTTGGTGGAGATTTTATAGAGTTATGTATACGGGATTTTATGATTCATATATAAAACAGGGAGGTTTTAAAGCTGGAACACCTGGTCTTATAGAAAGTGTGTATCAGGCATTTAGCATGTTTATAACCTATGCCAAACTTTGGGAAAGGCAACATGAAAAAAATACTAAATAGTTTTTGGCCTTTTATTGTTATATTTTTTATCTGGATTACTTTTGCGATTCCATTTTTCATGAAGGGCAAAGTTCCATTTCCTTCAACCTACATGGTTAATAATTTTGCTCCTTGGAGTGCATATCCACAATTCGCAAGCCCTGTTAAAAATGGGGCAATGCCGGATTTAATTACTCAAATTTATCCTTGGAAACACTTTACAATAGAACAATGGAAAAAAGGTCAAATTCCGCTGTGGAATCCATATAGTTTTTCCGGAACTCCACATTTGGCAAATTATCAATCTGCTGTTTTGTCCCCTGTTAATTTATTATTTTTTGTTTTTCCTTTTGTGACTGCATGGAGTCTTAGTATTCTCCTCCAGCCATTACTAGCTGGGTTGTTCATGTACGTATACATAAGAAGTCTTTCTATAAGCAAGCTTGGAAGTTTACTAAGTAGTATTAGTTTTATGTTTTGTGGGTTTGTTGTAACATGGATGGATTACGGCACTCTTGCATATGCCATATTATTTTTACCTCTGGCTCTTTTTGCAATAGAAAAATATATTAAAACAAAGAGAATGTGGTTTCTTATTTTATTATCTCTTTCTATTCCTTTTTCTTTTTTTAGCGGACATTTTCAAACAAGTATTTATTTTTATCTTTTTACCGCAATTTATGCAATTTTTGTTTCTTTGAGAGAAAAAAATTGGAAATTATTACTTTGGATAGGATTATATGGAATATTTGGTTTACTTTTATCTATGCCACAGATTTTGCCTTCTTTAGAATTTTATACACAATCTGTCAGAAGTGGATTGTTTGAAAAAGTAGAAATTATCCCATGGGCTTATTTACCAACTCTTATTGCTCCTGATTTTTATGGAAATCCTGTCACAAGAAACGATTGGTTTGGGCACTATGCAGAGTGGAATGCATATGCAGGATTAGTCCCACTTATACTTGGATTGTATTCTATTAAAAGATTATCAAAGCAAATTATATTTTTTGGAGTTTCTGCTATTGTAATATTGCTTCTAGCTTTTCCAAGTCCATTGTTAAATGCAATGGTTGCATTGCACATTCCTGTTCTTTCAACCAGTTCTGCAAGTCGTATTATTGTTCTATTCAGCTTTATTATTGCTTCACTTGCAGGTTTTGGATTTGATTTACTCTTAAAAGATGTTGAAAAAAATATTTTTAAACCTATGCTAATTCTACTGGGAGGATTTGCGGGAATATATTGTGTTTTATGGGTAATTGTTGTTAGAAAATTATTTTTACCAATAGACAAAATAGTTATTGCAAAACAAAACATGCTTTTGCCAACAATCTTATTTATTTGCATTCTGTTACTTATAGCGGGGATATATCTGCTCAGAAAAATAATAAAACAAAAATTGGTTATTGTTTTATTTGCTGGACTTATTGCATTAGTTGTATTTGATATGCTCAGGTTTGCCACAAAATGGCAGCCATTTGATCCAAATTTGTTAATGTATCCAAATGTTCCTGT
>DASVYQ010000041.1:0-5148 GCA_036392095.1 Patescibacteria group bacterium | reverse complement strand
AAGCATTCCTTTACCAATTTCTGTTACATATGCCAAATCCTATCCAAACTCTACTTTAGAAAATCTAAGAAATCAGGCAAAACAACTTTCTGCATATCCAGTTTCAATAATTTCAGGTGGACAACAATTTACCTTAAATATCCAAGAAATTAAAAATTTACTAACTGTAGTTGAACGTCCAAATCCAAAAAATGCTAAGCAATTAGAAATGTTTTTGCGTATAGATGATACATTGTTAAACCAAAAACTTGATTTATTTGCTGCAAAAGTAGAGTCTCTTACACATGCAGAATTTAATGAACATGATGCTAGAATTGCAATATATAATCAACTTTATACAGGGAATTATTCAACTCCTGTTATTCCAACCGGGGGGTCAATTGTTTCTAAAAATGTATTAGGAGTGCAAACTAGCGATGGTCCTAAAATTGCATATTTAACATTTGATGACGGACCAAATACCATTTATCAACCGTTAATTCTTGATATCTTAAAACAATATGGTATTAAAGCAACGTTTTTCTTTATCGGCCAGAATATCCCAAATGCACATGATGTTGCCGTTAGAACCTATTCAGAAGGTCATTTAGTTGGAAATCACACTTGGTCGCATCCATTTTTACCTAATCTTTCATCTTCAGCAATTTCTAATGAATTAACAAAAGCAGATAATATTTTAATGTCTATAAATGGAAACCTTCCAGTTGTTTTTTTTAGACCGCCATATGGTGGAATAAATAATTTAGTTGTAACAGATGCTCATAGCAATAATTTGCGGATTTTTTTGTGGGATGTTGATCCTCGGGATTGGTCAGAGCCTCCTGTGGATGAGCTAGTAAGGAGGGTTGTAAATGCAACAATAAATGGGTCAAATGTGCTTATGCATTCTAATCACCTTGTAACAGTAAGAGCTTTACCAAGAATAATTGAAACCTTGAAACAAGAGGGTTATTCATTTAAAACATTAGGTGATTATCCCAAAGCAGAAGAACTTTAGCTATTTGTTCTCAATCATTTTAATTCTGTCTCTCAAAAGTGCTGCAGTTTCAAAGTCTAAATTTTTTGCTGCATTTTTCATTTCCTGTCTTAGTTTGGCAATAATAGCATTTCTCTCATCTGGCAATAAAACTTCTTTTGAGTTACTCATTTCCAAAAGTACATCTATTGGTTTTTTCTTTAGATCTTGGTCTTTGGTATTTTCTTGCTCTATTAATCGTGCCCGAATAGTTTTTTCAATGGTTGTTGGAGTAATACCATGTTTTTTGTTGTATGCAAGTTGCACTTTTCTTCGTCTTTCAACTTCTTTTATTGCAGCATCCATAGATTTTGTCATCACATCAGCATACAAAATTACTTCAGAATCTATATTTCTAGCGGCACGTCCCATGGTTTGAATTAAAGAAGTTCTACTTCGTAAAAATCCTTCTTTGTCTGCGTCTAAAATAGCAACTAAAGAAACTTCTGGTAAATCCAAACCTTCCCTAAGCAAATTTATACCAACTAACACATCGTATTCTCCTCTTCTTAATCTATCTAAAATATCTTGTCTTTCAAGAGTTTCTATATCTGAGTGCAAATATGCCACTTTTATTCCTTGTTCATCAAGATAGAAAGATAATTCTTCAGACATTCTCTTGGTAAGAGTAGTCACTAAAACACGTTGGTGTTTTTCTATGCGTTTTTTAATTTCTAGCATTAAATCTTCTATTTGACCTTTGGTTGGTTTTACAATAACTTCCGGATCAACAATACCTGTTGGTCTAATTAATTGCTCAACAATTGCATCTTTTTCTGTTGCCAAGGATAATTCATATTCGTCTGGAGTTGCACTAACATAAATTGTCTGATGGGTTCTTTTTACAAATTCTTCATATTTAAGTGGTCTGTTATCAAGAGCAGATGGAAGTCTAAATCCATAATCTATTAACGTTTCTTTTCTTGATCTGTCTCCGTTATACATACCTCTCACTTGGGGGATAGTAATGTGAGATTCATCTACAATTAACAACCAGTCTTTAGAACAGGCTTCCATAAAGTCCAAAAGAGTATATGGCGCATCTCCTGGTTTTCTGCCGTCAAAATATCTGGAGTAATTTTCTATGCCGTTTACATAGCCTACTTCTTTTATCATTTCTAAATCATAATTCGTTCTCTGTTGCAGTCGTTGTGCTTCAACTAATTTTCCTTGTTTTTTTAAATGCGCAACTTGTTTCTCCATGTCGGATCGTATTTGTCCAAAAACATCTTCATATCCTGTTGGATCTGTCATGTAATGTTTTGCCGGGTAAATTACCATTGCATCACTAACATTTGTTGTATTTCCTGTTAGTGGGTCAAATTCAGAAATACCTGTTAAAATGTTGTTTTGAATTTCCATATGAATTCCGTTATCTAAATAAGCAGGGAAGAGGTCTATACTTTCTCCTCTTACTCTATATGTGCTTCTATGAAAGCCGTATTCGTTTCTTTGATACTGCAAATCAGTTAGTCTTTCCATAATATCTCGTTGGGTTAGTTTCATGCCAACTCGTAATTCCATGACAAATTTGCCGTATTCAGTTGGATTACCAAGGTTATAAATACAAGAAACAGAAGCAACGACAATAACATCTTTGCGGGTTAATAAATTTGTTGTTGCAGAAAGACGAAGTTTATCTATTTCTTCATTAATTTGTGCTTCTTTTTCTATGTATGTGTCAGATGTTGGAATGTATGCTTCAGGCTGGTAGTAATCATAGTAAGAAACAAAATAAGAAACAGCGTTATTGGGGAAAAAGTCCCTAAATTCTTGGTATAGTTGTCCTGCCAATGTTTTGTTGTGAGAAATAACAAGTGTTGGTTTTTTAATTTCTTGGATAACATTTGCCATTGTGTAGGTTTTTCCACTACCAGTTACCCCCAGAAGTACTTGATATGGTACATCCTGTTGGATATTTTTTGTTAATTTTTCAATTGCCTGTGGTTGGTCACCAGAGGGTTTAAATTTTGAAATAAGTTGGAAATCCATTGAATTACACTCTTATTTTATCATACTTTGTCATGTTGATCTAATTTGCAAGTAGTCTGTAATATATTGATCGATTGACAAAAATATACGAAACTTCGTATAAAATAATAGTATATTGTCATTCTGAATTCTGCCCTAACAGAATGAAGAAACTACAAAAGTTCCTCAGAATGACTTACAAATAATTATGCCAGGAGTTTTATATAAAAAAGAAAGGGAAGTATTAGAATTTTTAGCGCAATTCCAAAATCAATATGGATATTCTCCAACGCTTACAGAAATAGCTAAAGCAACCAATCATAGAAGTAACTCGACTATTCACGCAATTATTCGATCTTTGGTAGAAAAAGGATATGTACAAAAAGTAGAAGGAAACGCCAGAGTTTTAAAAATTATTGACACAAAAATAATGAATACCATGGGTACGGGCAATCAAACTTCCGTTGATTTGCCATTAATGGGGTATATTGCTGCGGGAAAGCCCTTAGAGCCGCACTCAGATCCGAATGCAACGTTTTCTGTAAGTGCATCAATGTTAACCGGTCAAAAAACAGCATATGTTTTGCAGGTTAAAGGAACGTCGTTAATAGAAGATGGAATTTTAGACGGAGATTACGTAGTTATAGAAAAATCTCATGAAGTAAATCAGGGAGATATAGTTGTAGCAATTGTTGATGACAATTTAGCTACGCTTAAAAAATTTTACAAAGAAAACGGCAGAGTAGTCTTAAAACCAGCGAATTCAACTATGCAGCCGATTTATCCAAGATCTCTTATTATCCAAGGCAAAGTGGTTGGAGTAGTACGAAAGTTCCACTGATTGAAAAGTAAGGCTTCTTTTGATAAAATATCCCATAATATATGACTATTCCACCAGATAGATTAGATGGGCAGGGAGCTTCTTTTGATAAGGGTTTTTCAAGAAATCAAGCGTATCAAAGAATAATTTTAGGAATAGCAACAAATCCAACAACAATTAACCAAGAAGCAGCGGGTGTTCCAGTTGTATGCACCGGGCTTTTTGAAAATGCTATTACTCTTCAAATTGGCAGAACAACACATATACGTTTACCCTTAACAGGTGAAATTAATGAGAGTACCATTATGTATGCTCCAAGTCTTGCTGAAGGATGGATACCGTTAACCGCACGTCCAAATGCAGATTATGATGAGTATTTAGCATCGGCAGATAGAGATTTCTCAGAGATCGCTCGAGTAGGAATGACTTTTGTTCAAGATCCAACAAAAGAATACATGCTGATTGATTTAGGAGCTGGTGCAGATATAAGAAGACTTTCACAATTGCCTGAATATGCACAAGCACAAAGAAAAGAAGTTATACGAAGAAGAATGGGTCTAATGGCAGGCCAGCATCTTAATCATGAAAGAGTTACTGCAAACAGTTTTTATATCCAGGTTATGAGGGGAATTCAGAGAACATTTGGGTTATTTTAGCGCTTTTTTCCAAATTTAATTATTTTTAATTTATGGTTAATATACCAAAGGACTGCTGCAACAACTAAAACTACTATAACTATTTGAAATTTTCTAAAGTATGGTTCCCAACTATTCCATTTTGTTCCAAGATAAAATCCAATCCAGGTTAAAAATGTTGACCAAATAGCAGCTCCTAAAAATGAATAGAGAATAAATTTAACAATATTCATTTCTGCTAGTCCTGCAGGAAGAGAAATAAAAGTTCTGACAGCTGGCAAGAGTCTACTAAAAAAAGTAATTGGATTACCGTATTTTTGAAACCATTTTACGGCTCTCATATATTCGTGTTCTGAGATTAAAATAAACTTGCCGTATTTTTTAATTAAAGATAAAATAACACTTTCTTCCAAATAGAATCCTAAAGCATAAGCAAGTAAAGAACCTGTCAAATTCCCAAAGGCTCCTACTGCCGCGACAGCCCAGAAATTAAGTGCTCCACCTTGTGCTAAAAAGCCCGCAAAAGGCATTGTGACCTCTGATGGAATAGGAATTAGGGCTGATTCTAAGGTCATTAAAATAAAAATGCCAACATAGCCTGAGGAACGAATAAGATGTATAATTAATCCTGATAATTGTTCTACCATATGAATACCGGAATTCTTTACATTGTAGCAACTCCAATTGGGAATATGCAAGATATAACT